>JAQXXM010000140.1 GCA_029226065.1 Clostridiales bacterium | reverse complement strand
TTATCCCTATTATTATACTTGCAACTACCGCAAGTCCCGTACAATCAGTTCTGCAACTGCAATTATTGTTTGACATTTATATCACCTCCACTATAATATATGCAAAAACACATATCATAGTGAATATGGAAAATCACATTTTACCTCGTAATTATAATCCGTTTACAATTTCTATTACCTCATCATAAGTCGCATTTACAGCATATACTTTATAATATATATCACCGCTGACCTTGTAGCCTTGATAATCCTCGCCTACTGCCACTACTGTGCCTGAAAGCGATACATCAAACAATTCTTCATTGGATTTTGTTACAGAAACATCTCCGCCACTCGGTGTAGTTATATAGCTTGTTTCGGTTGTATTTGCACTGACGCTTCTTACCCTTGGTGACTCCTCCGCATAAACAGACGCAACGCTTACGTCACTGTCATTTGCCGCCTCACTTTTCTGTGTAACTGCCGCTGGCTCATCAACATCTATTGCAGTCGACTGCGGTGTCGGTGTCGTCACAACAATAGGTGCTTGTGGCGAGTTGGTCGCCTGAGTTTTTTTCGTTGTTTCAACCTTCTTCTTTGCTGTCTCCGTCGGTTTTACGCCTGCAACCTTTTTTGGTTGTTCTGACGGTTGTTCTTTGGGAGATGGCTCTGCTGTGCCAAACTGTGCTTCGGGGATAGGGGTAGTAACCACAGTTTCTGAAATAACACCGTCGCTTTTTTGTTCAAACTTATATTCATGCACCGCCGCAAATATCATAACAGCCGCCGCAACAGTACCAATAGTTGCCTTAAAGGGCGTTACTGTGTGACGTTGTCTGCGTGGTGTTAAATTCTTTACAGAATTACGGAGCGACTCACTTGCAAGTATACCGTCAAAATCCTTTTTATATTGGCTCTTGAACTCTTTTTCCTCCAACGGCTACACCTCCTCCATTAATTCCTTAAGCATCTGACGACCACGATGCAACTGTGACTTCACCGTACCCGACGTTGCGCCTATTATTTTTGCAATTTCCTCAACCGAATACCCCTCGTAATAATGAAGGTGTATTACGGTACGATATTTCCGTGGAAGCTTCATTACAGCGTAGTACAAGTCGCTTTTCTCCTCGTCAGAATACGATACGTCCTCCGACAGTTCATCTGTTCTTTTATACCATGACGAAGAAAATAAATCCTTTGTAAGATTTATTGTGACTCTTATAAGCCATGCTTTTAAATGTTCCTCGCTGTCAAACTCTTTTTTTACGCTTAATAGCTTTACGAACACGTCCTGAGTAATATCCTCTGCATAATGCTGCGATTTTGTACGTGCCAAGGCAAGCCTATAGATTGTGTCTATATACTTATCCGCTATTTCATCATACGTATACCGATACATCGAAAAACCTCCGCTTGCATTAATAATACGATTTGCAACGCCAAAAGGTTGCAAAAATTTATAAAAAAGCGTAATAACGCATCAACCCCCTGACCCCCAATCTTGGGGGCAAATAGGTACGCTTTTTTTGAACAAGCAAAATTGCTCACTCAAAACGAGCAATTTCCTATGTTATATTAAAATCAATCCCGCAATTATTTTTGTGATAAACGCACATATCCACGCAACAGCGCACTGTCCTAAAACTACGGTCAATGCCCATTTTCCGCCCAGTTCACGGCGTACCGACGATACGGCGGCAACGCAAGGCGTATATAAAAGACAGAATACCAGAAGCGCCCACACCGAAACAGGTGTAAGAAATGCCAGCATTGTTGTACCGCACAGCACACTCAAGGTTGATACTACGCTCTCCTTTGCCATCAATCCCGCTACAAGCGCCGTACATATACGCCAATCACCAAATCCAAGCGGTGCAAATATAGGTGCAATAATTCCTGAAATGCCCGACAGCATACTGTTTTCAGGGATTACTGCCATATTCATTTTAAAATCAAAGGTTTGCAGGAACCATATAACGATTGACGCTATAAATATAACGGTAAAGGCACGCTCTAAAAAGTCTTTTGCCTTATCCCATAACAGCATCAAGACATTTTTAATGCCCGGCATACGGTAGTTTGGCAGTTCCATCACAAAGGGAACTGCATCACCTTTAAAAATCGTTTTACCCAATATAAATGCAGTTATTATTCCAACAAGTATACCGATAAAATACAGTGCAACCATAACAAGTGCGGCATTATCACGGAAAAACATATTTGCAAAGAACGCATAAACAGGCAGTTTTGCTGTACAGCTCATAAACGGCGTTAATATTATCGTCATTTTTCTGTCTCTTTCACTCGGCAACGTACGTGTTGACATTACCGCAGGCACTGTACAGCCAAAGCCTATAAGCATAGGCACAATGCTACGTCCCGAAAGTCCTATCTTTCTTAGCAGCTTATCCATAACAAAGGCTACTCTTGCCATATATCCGCTGTCTTCAAGCAGGGACAGGAATAAAAATAAGATAATTATAATCGGCAAAAAGCTTAACACACTTCCTACACCTGTAAATATTCCGTCTATGACAAGCGAATGTATCGCCTCGTTTACCCCCAACGTCTGAAACATCGCATCTGTCTTGTCCGTTAAAAGCTCTATGCCTGTTTCAAGAAGTCCTTGCAGCCATGCACCGATGACATTGAATGTGAGATAGAACACTGCCGCCATAATAAGAATAAATGCAGGGATTGCCGTATACTTGCCTGTGAGCCACCTGTCTATTTTACGGCTTCTTTCATGCTCTTTGCTTTCTTTCGGCTTTGTGACAGTCATATCACACACCTTATTTATAAACGAAAACCGCATATCGGCAATTGCCGCCGCTCTGTCAAGCCCACGTTCATTTTCCATTTGAGAAATTATATGCTCAAGCATTTCTTCCTCGTTCTTGCTTAGCTTCATAGCGTGCAGAATATCATCATCGCCCTCTATCAGCTTACCTGCCGCAAAACGTATTGGAATACCTGCTGATACAGCGTGGTCTGCAACGAGGTTCATAATGCCATGCAAGCATCTGTGTACAGCACCGCCATTGGCAGTTTCATCACAGAAATCTATCTGTTCGGGACGCTCATCGTATCTAGCAATATGCATAGCATGACCTACAAGCTCATCAATGCCCTCGTTTTTCGATGCTGAAATAGGCACAACGGGTATTCCGAGCATCGCCTCAAGCTCATTTATATGTACAGCACCGCCGTTACCACGGACCTCATCCATCATATTCAGCGCAAGAACCATAGGTATATCAAGAGTCATAAGCTGCATAGTCAGATACAGATTACGTTCTATATTTGTGGCATCAACTATATTAATAATACACTTTGGCTTTTCATCAAGGATAAACCGTCGTGTAACCATTTCCTCACTGCTGTATGGTGACATTGAATATATGCCCGGCAAATCGGTTATCTCTGTATTGGGCTTGTTCTTTAACTGACCGCTTTTTCTGTCAACTGTGACACCGGGAAAGTTGCCAACGTGCTGATTAGCACCTGTAAGGCGGTTAAACAGCGTGGTTTTTCCGCAATTCTGATTGCCCACCAACGCAAAGGTGAGCTTTTCGGACTTATCAAGAGGCGCTTTACCCGTATGTGTATGGTATTTTCCGCCCTCGCCCAATCCGGGATGTTGTATTTTATGTACGTTACGTTCCTTTGTTTTTACATCGGACTCTGCTTCCTCTATCGGAACAACGTCAATTTTTTCAGCGTCACTTAGTCTTAACGTTAATTCATAGCCATGTATTCTGAGTTCTATCGGGTCGCCCATAGGTGCGTATTTTACAACCTTTACCTCGGCTCCGGGGATAACTCCCATATCAAGAAAATGACGGCGTAAAACGCCCTCACCCCTGACGGCTGTTATTCGTGCCGTCTTTCCAAGCTCTATATCTCTTAATGTCATAGCTAATCCCTTCAATCCTCATATAATTGTTTTTATTATATCATAATTATCAATAAATATAAAGACTTTTATCAAAATATTTTGAATTTTGTCAATTATATTCATAATTTGTTTTAAAAAATTTAATCAAAACCCCTTTATTATTATTTTTTTATATGATATAATATACCATATAATGTTAAAAGGAGTGAAGTCAATTGTCAAAAGTATTAGTAGTTGATGATGATATAAATATAGTAAAGCTTATAAAGCTGTATCTTGAAAAAGAGGATTATGAGGTAGTTACGGCAAATAACGGCAGAGAGGCGTTAGAAATATATAACCGTGAGGATCCGTCTATTATTGTGCTTGACATAATGATGCCTGAACTTGACGGAAACGCTGTTTGCCGTGAAATCCGCAAAACTTCAAACGTGCCGATTATTATGCTTACTGCAAAAGGTGAAACGTTTGATAAAGTTTTAAGTCTTGAATTGGGTGCAGACGATTATATTGTTAAGCCGTTTGACCCCAAAGAGCTTACAGCACGCATTAAGGCGATACTGCGCAGAAGTGAGACTAAAACCACAACATCAGATGACAAGATAGTTAAATTTAATAAGCTTGAAGTAAATCTTGTGAATTATGAGCTTAAAATAGACGGACGTGTTTTAGAAATACCCCCTAAGGAGCTTGAGCTTCTGTATTTTCTTGCATCAAATCCAAACCGTGTATTCACACGTGAACAGCTTTTAGAGGAGGTATGGGGATTTGACTATTTCGGTGATTCAAGAACGGTTGACGTACATATAAAGCGTTTACGTGAAAAGCTTGAGGGCACTGAAGCTAACTGGCAGTTAAAAACCGTATGGGGTGTCGGATATAAGTTTGAGGTTCATTAACCGATAACGAAAAACCAAAAAAAGGGGGGATATTGTGTTTAAAAGTATACGTGGACGAATGTTCTGGACCTACGCTGTACTTTTGCTGTTTTTGTTTTCAACAAGCGCAGTATCTATTTCAGCGTTATTTGCACAGTTGAACGAACGTAAAGAAATTGAATCAATATCCTCCGTTGCACATACTATAGAGGATTGGACAGTAGCACTTCAGGTCGAACAACAGGATGACGTATCTATACGTGCATATAAAAACTTTCTTATGTCCTGGGGCAAATTCACTAACTCTGATATTGTAATAGTAAACAGAAACGGCGATGTATTTGAAAGCACGTGTGCAATTAAAAGCGTTCCCCAAGAAATTACTGACAATATGCTCTATAACCGAGTTTTTACATATAAGTCAAATTTTAATGGTTTCTATGATGACAGAGTGTTAAGCGTTGCTTTTCCGCTGCATTATAAGAATACGCCTATCGGTGCGATTATATTTAATAAAAGTTTGCCTGAAATGCGTAATGACGTACTTGAGTTGTTTTTTATATTTGCAATATCAATATTTTCATCGCTATTAGTATCGTTTATAATTGTATATTTTCAGGCAAAGAAAATCTCTACGCCCATTGTCCAAATCAACAAAGCGGCGCAAAAAATTGCAAGCGGCGATTTTAGTGAACGTGTTGCAGTCACCTCACGTGATGAAATAGGTCAGCTTGCCTCAACTTTTAATTTTATGGCAAGTTCAATTGAAAAGGCAGATGCAAACAAACAGCGGTTTATATCCGACGTATCACACGAACTGCGTACACCAATGACAAGCATAACGGGATTTGTTGAGGGAATGCTCGACGGTACTATTGCCGAGAATGAGCGTGACAGCTATTTGCAGATTGTACGTGATGAATCGGTACGGCTTACAAAGCTTGTAAACGATATGCTTGAAATGTCAAAGCTTCAATCGGGCGAGTTTAAGATTAACATTGCACCATTTGATATTAATGATTTAATATGCTCGTCACTTATAAGTCTTGAAAAGAAAATAGATGAACGTCACATAGATGTTGATGTCGATTTCCGCCCTGAGCATCTGACAACTTTAGGTGATAAAGATCAGATTAAGCGTGTATTGATAAACCTGATTGATAATGCTATCAAGTTCAGTATTCCTAACACACAGATAATGATTAAAACATCAGTAACAGGCGGTAAAGCGAAGGTTTCAATCTCCAATGTGGGAGATAAAATTGACAACGAGGATTTAAAGCATATCTTTGACAGATTTTATAAAACCGATAAATCACGTGAACAGGACAGAACAGGCGCAGGGCTTGGTTTGTCGTTCGTTATGAACATTCTCCGACTGCATAATCAGTCTATAAATGTGAAGAATGAAAAAGCTCCCAACAGCGACAATTATATTACTACATTTGAGTTTACATTAGAAGTAAAGTAACAGGGGATGTGAAAAAACAGCACCGATCGTTTGACGGCAAATCTATCTGCATTTTAGCATAAATAGATAAAAAACACTGTTAAAGCAATTATTTTTGAAGGGGCTGTTGTATTTAGCGCAGACCGTTCAAAGGCTTACAATGCCATAAAATCAGTGTTTGATAAAGAATTATTGAATAAAATTGATGTTGAAATCCGCATTTTTTTGCGGATTTCTTGTACTTAATGCCTTTGAACTATCCGCAAAACTCACCCTCGGAGTACCAACGTACGCCGTCGGGCAAGGCGAAATGCGAATAAATCCGCATTTAACTTCGTTTTGCGAATTCTGCATCTAAATTCATTCAGCCCCACAAGACCAGGGGGTGTTGCTAACGCAACACCCCTCAAATATCTTACTTTAACAGCTCATCTGCTGTTTTCTCATCAATTGTTGTATGCCATTCCTTGTCATTATTATAACGAATCGTTATATCTGTTCCATTTCCTGTGCTTAACAGTCCTTCGTTCTCCTTAAAGAAATCGAGATACTTTTGTATGACTGCTTTGTCTGTTATGGTTTCAACATTAGCAGCATATTCATGCTCCGAATAGCCGTCATAGCTTTTAACGCTTTTACATATATCTATTTCCTTTACATCATCCGCTGTGGGTAACGCATCGTATATTCCCCACTCTTTGAGCAGTCCGATTGTATTTTTGTACGATTTGCGTACACAATAATACTCTCCCGAGGCGTGCCAGTACTGTTTATCTGAAATAGGTGTACCGTTTTCATCAACCGTCGGTTTTAATACTGTCAAATCCACACGATAAATTGAACTGCCCTCCATATCTGCCGAAGATACGGAAGATATATCTTTTCTAAGAGCCTCCGTAATTTGTGCTATCTCTTCTGTTGATAACTCTTTGACGTTAAACTCCATTGCACTTGCAATTGCGGAAGTATACTCTTTCTTTGCATCTGACAAAACAGGATATGTATATGCCTTTACCACAGGTATATCATTTATATCATCACGCATTTCTTTTCTTTCATCTGTACGTATATAATTATACGCACGTGCAAGAACCTTGCCGTTCTTTAGCGTATAATATATGGGTACACTATCAATTTTTGTCTTTGACTTGATGTTTTTGTCTGACTTTGATTTCGATACTATATCCTCGTGCAAAGCCATAACTTTTTTAATATCATCAGTGTTGGTTATTTCAGTATTATCTAAAGTTTCGGGTGCTGTATACACTTTACCGCCTTTGTCATCATAATAATATAGTTCAGGCTCGCGATCACCATATACATTTACGCTTGCCACATCATTAATATCAGGTATACGCTTTTCAAAGCCCGTTATGTCAAGTCCGAAAAATGCATACAGTATCACAACGCTCAAAATGTAGATAAGCGACGGCTTAATTATATTTTTCGGTCTGAATGTTTTAAGTATGAGCATTCTTGCTAATATTATTCCTACTATACCAAATGGAATTGCAATCCAGATTGAAAAGTGTTCCGTTACAGCGTCTATATAAACAGCACCCAAGAGACCGCCGTAAAATGCTACACCATACATAAATATGGGGTTCAGTATTTTAAACACTGTCACACTGCTGTTATTTTCAAGTGCACGTTTTTTAAAGCATATAAATCCAATTGCGGCAAATATTAAACCTACGGCAATGTATATAAGTATTTTGTAGCCGATTAATTCGCTGTATGGCATATACCATTTACTAACAGCGTATGAAAGACTACCGTTGCTCATATAGGTATATCCTAAAAGATACTCATTTGCAAGCACTTCAAATAATGAGGCTGTACAAATAGGTAAAATTAATATTACTGCCGGTATTGCAAGTGCCGAAAAAATATTTCCTGCAATAGATGATGACAATAATGCCATTCCGCCAAATAGTGCAAAATACAC
>JAQXXM010000139.1 GCA_029226065.1 Clostridiales bacterium | reverse complement strand
GAGCCTCTTTCGGACACACTCAAGAAGATTTACTGGGTAGACGACCTTGGCGAGCTTTCCTCCCTTGCCTGCGCATATGCAAGAGCAAGAGGAGCTGACAGAATGTCCTCCTACGGCGAGTTTATCGCACTTTCCGATGTTTGCGACGTTCCCACAGCAAAGATGATTCAGCGTGAGGTTTCCGACGGCGTTATCGCTCCCGGCTATACAGATGAAGCTCTTGAAATACTCAAGTCCAAGAGAAAGGGAACATATAATGTTATCAAGATAGATGAAAGCTACAAGCCTGCACCCGTTGAAACAAAGCAGGTTTACGGCATCAGCTTCGAGCAGGGAAGAAACGAGCTTGACATCAACAACGAGCTTCTTGCAAACGTTGTTACCGATAACAAGAATATCCCCGACTCCAAGAAGATAGACCTTATCATTTCACTTATCACTCTTAAGTATACACAGTCCAACAGCGTATGCTACGTTAAGGACGGTCAGGCTATAGGCATTGGTGCAGGACAGCAGTCACGTATACACTGCACACGTCTTGCAGGCAACAAAGCTGATATATGGTGGCTCCGTCAGTCTCCGAAGGTGCTTAATCTTCAGTTTGTAGACGGTATACGCCGTGCAGACCGTGACAATACAATTGACGTATATATTTCAGACGAGTATGAGGACGTATTAAAAGACGGTGTATGGCAGACACTTTTCAAGGTTAAACCTGAACCGTTCACAAAAGAGGAACAAAAGGAATGGCTTAAAAAGAACTCTGATGTAGCATTAGGCTCTGATGCGTTCTTCCCGTTCGGTGATAACATTGAGCGTGCATATAAGTCAGGTGTTAAATATATAGCACAGCCGGGCGGCTCGGTGCGTGACGATAACGTTATTGAGACCTGCAACAAATACAATATGGCAATGTGCTTCACAAAAATTCGCTTGTTCCATCACTAAATTGTTGTTTAATATCATACCACAAGCGGCTGTAGGTATATCCTCTACCGCCGCTTGAATTTATGGTTAGGCGGCGTACGAGGACACACCCACAGCCGCCTTCACACTGCACCATAAAGCCGTCACGGTATATTTGCCTCAAACGCTATAACCCTTAGGGAAATGCGTTTTCGGTCAAACACACCGTGCATAAACAATAATTTATTATAGAAAGGAAAATCAAATATGAAGGTTTTAGTAGTTGGCGGCGGTGGCCGTGAGCATACAATAGTTTGGAAAATATCGCAGTCGGAAAAGGTTTCAAAAATATACTGTGCCCCCGGTAACGGCGGAATTTCACAGCTTGCCGAATGTGTTGATATATCAGCAACCGACATTGACTCTATGGTTCTATTTGCAAAGGAAAAGGAAATTGACCTTGTAATGGTAGCGCCTGATGATCCACTTGTTATGGGTATGGTAGACGCTATGGAAAAAAACGGAATACGTGCGTTCGGTCCACGTAAAAATGCGGCAATAATCGAGGGCAGTAAGGTTTTCTCAAAGGACCTTATGAAAAAATACAACATACCCACAGCAGGCTATGAGGTGTTTACAGACTCTAATTCAGCTATTGCCTATTTAAAAGAGCAAAACTCCTACCCTGCCGTAATCAAGGCAGAGGGGCTTGCACTCGGCAAAGGTGTTATAATAGCACAAAATGAGGACGAGGCAGTAAGCGGCATACATGAGATTATGGACGATAAAAAGTTCGGTGACAGCGGTAATCGTGTTGTTATCGAGGAGTTTTTAACAGGTCCAGAGGTTTCTGTTCTTGCGTTTACGGACGGAAAATGCGTAAAGCCTATGGTGTCTGCTCAGGACCATAAACGTGCATACGATAACGATAAAGGCCCTAACACAGGCGGTATGGGTACATTCTCGCCATCACGTCTGTATGACGAGGCTAAGGCTAAAGAGTGTATGGAAAACATATTTATCCCCACTATGAACGCAATGAACGCTGAGGGCAGAACATTTAAAGGTGTGCTGTATTTCGGACTTATGATGACGGAAAAGGGTGTTAAGGTTATCGAATACAACTGCCGTTTTGGCGATCCCGAAACACAGGTTGTACTTCCCCGCCTTAAAACTGACCTTGTAGATATTATGGAAGCAATTATTGACGAAAAGCTTGGCGACATTGATATCGAATGGGAGGATAACGCCGCAGTATGCGTTGTTATGGCATCAGGCGGATACCCTGTTTCATACGAAAAGGGGCATTTAATATCGGGAATTGACAAAGCAGAGGAAATGGATAACGTTACGGTGTTCCACGCAGGTACAAAGGCTACTGATAACGGCTTTACAAACGCAGGCGGACGTGTGCTTGGCGTTACTGCAACAGATAAAAACCTTGACTCTGCCATAAAACGTGCATACGAGGCTGTAGGCTTAATATCGTGGAAGGACGAGTTCCACAGAAACGATATAGGCATTAAATAATTACCGAAAGGGCGCTACATTTATGAGAACAGATTATATTTCATGGGATGAATATTTTATGGGTATAGCACTGCTTAGTGCTATGCGTTCAAAGGACGACAGTACGCAGGTTGGTGCGTGCATAGTAAACAGCGACAATAAAATTCTATCCCTCGGCTACAACGGTATGCCCATAGGCTGTAAAGATACCGATATGCCCTGGAAACGTCAGGGTGCACCT
>JAQXXM010000138.1 GCA_029226065.1 Clostridiales bacterium | reverse complement strand
TTTTGTATAGCTCCATTTTATTTTAGGAGTTGAGATTTTATGGTAAGTACGGTAGTAGTCGCAGGAGGCAAAGGCACACGTATGGGTGCAGAGAAAAACAAGCTTCTTCTGTCCCTGTCGGGCAAAGAAATAATTGCAAGAACAATTGATGTGTTTAATTCGTGCAGTGCCGTTGACGAGATAATAGTGGTTGCGGCAAGGTGCGACATGGATACAATTTCGGATATTATTAATCGTGACAAATTCCATAAAGTCACACACATTGCCGAGGGCGGTGCCACCCGTCAAGGCTCAGTATATAACGGATTACAATGTGTGTCGGGTGATATTTGCCTTATCCATGACGGTGCAAGGTGTTTTATTACAGCCAATGAAATAGAAAATGTAATAAAGGACACTATCCGTTACGGTGCCGCCGCTTGCGGAGTGACTGTAAAGGATACACTTAAGTCGGTAGATGCAAACGGCAATATTATTGGTACGATTGACAGGGAGAAAACTGTACAAATTCAGACTCCCCAGGCTTTTCGTACACAGGAGATAAAAGATTTGCACCACAGGGCTGTAAATGATAATATTGAAGTAACTGACGACTGCGGACTCTTTGAGCATTACGGAAAAACCGTACATTTGACTTTAGGCAGTTATGACAACATTAAAATTACATCACCTGAAGATATGGCAATCGGCGAGAATATTTTAAATAAGAGATAGGTTTAATATTATATGTGATAACGCAATACGGAGGATTATTATGAGAATAGGTTTTGGGTATGACGTTCACAAGCTTACAGAGGGCAGAAAATGTATTATTTGCGGTGTCGATATACCGCACGCAAAGGGGCTTTTGGGACATTCTGATGCTGACGTTGCAATCCACGCTCTTTGCGATGCATTGCTTGGTGCGGCGGCACTTGGTGATATCGGCAAGCTCTTCCCCGATAATGATGATACATTTAAAGGGATTGACAGCAGAATACTGCTCCGTAATGTAAGAGATAAGCTTAAAGAAAATGGGTATGTATTAGGCAATGCCGATATTACAATTGCCGCACAAAAGCCTAAGCTTATGCCGCATATTGATTTAATGCGCAAAAATCTTGCATCGGACCTTGACACAAACATAGACCGCATAAGCGTTAAGGCTACCACAACCGAAAAGTTAGGCTTTGAAGGACGTGAAGAGGGTATCAGTGCGTACGCTGTAGTTCTTATTAACGAAATTTGAAAGGATATTACAAGCTTTGAATATATATGATTTTGACAAAACAATTTATGATGGCGATTCAACTGCCGCATTCATTAAATATTGCATAAGGCACTATAAAAAAACATTACTGATGCTGTTCCCTACGGCGTTTGCCTTTTTAAAGTATAAGCTGGGATTTTGGACAAAAACTCAGTTTAAGGAAAAGATGTACGGATTTTTGAGATATATACCCGACATTGATGACGCTGTCAACGAGTTTTGGGATCTCCACGAGTGCAATATACTCGACTATTATAAAAAGCAAGCCTCGCCCGATGATATTATAATTTCCGCATCGCCTGAGTTCTTATTAGCACCTATTTGCAAAAGACTCGGGGTTAAACGGCTTATTGCTTCAAGAGTAGACAAACACACAGGTGTGTATACAGGCTTAAACTGCTGGGGTGATGAGAAAGTAGTGCGGTTATACGATGAATACCAAATAAATTCCTGCGACAACTTCTACTCCGACAGTTTTTCAGATACACCGTTGGCGGATATTGCGAAAAATGCGTATATTGTACGCCGCAATGATTTATACGAATGGGATAAATACGAACCCTCAAAAAAGGAACGGTTTATGACTGTGTTCTTTTCAGTGCAGTTTTTAAATTTTGTTATTGTGGGTGTTTTATGTACGCTGTTTAATGTGCTGTTCTCATGGATATACAGTATGTTTATACCAAGCACTACGCTTGCGTTCTTACCCGGCTATGTGACGGCAAACATTGTATCGTATATACTTAACAGCTTTGCTACGTTTAAAGAGCGACTAAGCTTTACAAGATTTGTAAAGTATTTTATATCGTATATACCAAACTTCATAATACAGACTATAATTGTGTTTGCATACGAAGCACTGTTCCCCACAGCACCAGCTATATTTGCGTACATTTTGGCGGCAATTATCGGTGTTCCTGTAACGTTTATAATTATGAAGGTGTTTACATTTAAAAAAGCGTAATAACGCATCAACCCCCTGACCCCCAATCTTGGGGGCAAATTAGTACGCTTTTTTTGAACAAGCAAAATTGCTCACTCAAAACGAGCAATTTCCTATGTTATAAAAAAAAGTAAAAAACTATTGCTTTTTAAGGAAAAGTATGGTACAATAAGAAAAATGAATAAAAGAACAGGGGAGCCTGGTATGCCGAGCTGAGAGGAAGTATGAAACTTCGACCCTTAACCTGATGCGGATAATGCCGCCGTAGGTAAGTTTTGTACTTTTACGGATAATCCACACGGGTTGTCCGTTTTCTTTTATTTGTGAAAATAAAAAACAAAGGAGGCTCATTAAATGAGTAGTAAAAAAACATCAATTTTTGAAAATGGACTGATTTGGTTCGGTGCCGCAGCGTCGCTCGCAGAAATATTAGCAGGTACCGCAATTGCTCCGTTAGGGTTCCAAAAAGGATTTTGGGCAATCATAATAGGACATATTATAGGCTGTATCCTTCTTTTCCTGGCAGGGTTGATAGGCGGAAAAACCGAAAAAAGTGCTATGGAAACCGTTAAAATGAGTTTTGGTAAAAAAGGCAGTCTGATTTTCGCAATCCTTAATATTATTCAGCTTATCGGCTGGACTTCAATTATGATTTATGACGGTGCTATTGCCGCAAACGGAATTTTTTCTGTCGGCAACTGGATTTGGGCAGTTATTATCGGCGCACTGATTATACTGTGGATATGCGTAGGTATAGAAAACCTCGGTAAGCTAAACACAGTGGCAATGACACTCCTGTTTGCTCTTACAATAGTTCTGAGCGTTGTTATCTTCAGAAGCAATGGCGTACTTGCGCCGTTAAGTGACGAGATTAGCTTTGGTGCAGCTGTCGAGCTGTCGGTTGCTATGCCACTTTCGTGGCTACCACTTATAAGCGACTACACAAAGGATGCTCAAAAGCCTGTCGGTGCGTGCATTTCCTCATCTGTTACATATTTTGCAGTAAGCTGTTGGATGTACGTAATAGGTATGGGTGCTGCAATATTTGCAGGTACCGCAAACATTGTTGATATTATTTTAAAGTCTGGTATCGGAGTTGTAGGTCTATTGATTGTCCTGTTCTCAACTGTTACAACAACATTTCTTGATGCATTCTCAGCAGGTGTTTCCTCTGAGACGGTATCTAAAAAGCTAAAGAGCAAGTATGTGGGTATAGTTGTAACTCTTATAGGCGTAATTACTGCAATTGTTTATCCCCTTACGAATATTACCGACTTCTTATATCTTATCGGCTCCGTATTTGCACCTATGATTGCGGTACAAATTGCAGACTATTTCATTTTGAAAAAGAATTCATCTGATACTGAATGGAAATGGATTAATTTAGCAATATGGCTTGTAGGATTTATATGCTACCGAGTGCTGATGAGGGTTGATATTGTTGTAGGCAACACTCTGCCGAGTATTCTTATTACGATTTTGGTAGCTGTTATAGTAAACAAGGTAGTTGATTTAATCAAGAAATAAATCACAAATAAAAAGGATTTTGCGTTTTTGGTGCAAAATCCTTTTTATTTATAATACCTTAGCTAAAAATCCTCTTAACCGTTCGTTTTTCGGGTTTGCCAATACCTCCTGCGGTGTGCCCTTTTCAGCTACTATGCCGTTATCAAAGAATACGACCTCCGATGCAACCTCACGGGCAAAGCCCATTTCGTGTGTGACGCAAATCATAGTTATACCGCTCTTTGCAAGCTCTTTCATAACCTCTAACACCTCACCGACCATTTCAGGGTCAAGCGCAGACGTAGGCTCGTCAAACAAGATAACTTCAGGGTCCATTGCAAGCGCTCTGCCTATGGCAACTCTCTGTTTCTGTCCTCCCGAAAGCTGTGACGGATACGAATTTGCCTTATCGGCAAGACCTATTCTTGTGAGTATATTCATAGCGTTTTCTTCCGCTTCCGCCTTTGGCTGTTTCTTAAGCTTTATAGGACCAAGAGTAAGATTTTCAAGTATTGTCTTATGCGGGAAAAGATTAAAGTGCTGAAACACCATCATCATTTTCTGACGTTCTTTATTTATATTCGTTTTAGGTGACGTTATCTCTGTGCCGTCAAGGAATATCTTTCCTCCCGTAGGCGTTTCAAGCATATTCAGGCAACGCAGGAACGTAGACTTTCCGCATCCTGACGGACCTATTATTACAAGCACTTCACCCTTGTAAATATCAATGTCAACACCGTTTAAGACTACATTCTCACCAAAGGCTTTTCTAAGACCTTCTACGTGTATCATAGGAGTTTTATTTTCCATCAGTCTTAAGCCTCCTTTCAAGCTTGCCTACAAGCATCGTTAAGAACATTACCATTACAAGATAAATCAATGCAACTGCAACAAGCGGCATAAACGGGCTGTATGTTGCTGAACGTATAGCGTTTCCTGCATACATAAGATCTCCAAGACCTATATAGAATGCAACTGAGGTTTCCTTTAACAGAACGACAAACTCGTTTGCAAGAGCAGGAAGTACCGCTTTAAACGCCTGGGGGAATACTATATACATCATTGTCTGCATATATCCAAAGCCAAGACTTCTGCCCGCTTCTGACTGTCCCTCATCAACACTCATAATTCCACCTCGTACAATTTCTGCAACATACGCAGCAGAATTGATACCGAAACATACAACTGCCGATATGAATTTATCCACACCCAAAGGCATAAAGATAACAAAATAGATTATCATTATCTGTACAACTGCCGGTGTGCCTCGTATGACCGTAAGATAAACTTGTGCAATTTTGTTGAAAAATCTTAACAGAATACCATGCTTTGTGGTTTTCAGATATGTACTACGTACAAAGGCAATAAGTATTCCCAGGAATAGTCCGATAATGAGTGCAAAAATCGTAAGCTTAATAGTTACCCACAAACCCTTGAATATAGTTTTCCATCTGTCATACTTTAGGAAGTTGACTTCAAAATCGCCTTTTATGCTTTTCCATATTTTTGCAATTCCCTTGTCCGTTTCGGGCTTTGCAATTGCTGAACGTGTATCAAAACATTCTATAAAACCTTTCACAACATTTGTTGATTCTATCTTCTGCTCCTCAACTGCTCCGTTGGGCATAGTTTTTATGACTGTTTTTTTCTCCGATACCTCTTTTTCAATATCTGATATACCGCCAAACACTGCATTTAGCGCCGCATCGTCTGCATAAATCTCAAAGCCGTCCTTTGTTTCATACAGCATTAGCTTCGCTTTTTTTTGTGTTTTTTCCGCAGACTGTAAGCTTTCAAGCAGAATTTCCTCAAATTCAAGCTTGAAATCAAGCGCAGATTTAAACATTGTGCCATTCTTCTTTTTTATATCTGCACTTAAAAACTCATCGTATCTTGGTGATATTGCACCGTACACGTCAATAGTATCAATTTTACAGTTAAGTATTACATTTTTTTCGTCGCCGTAAGAAATGTCATTAACATATATACTATTGTTATCTGCAATATACTTCGATGCTTTACTTATTGCAATACCATCAAACTGCTCATTTACAAGCTTTTGTGCCTCATCAAGCGAAATCTCCGATGCGTGGGTACTGCTGTTTATTTCATAAACGCACCAGCCTACTGCCGCACATAAAATAAGTATTGTTGCAACAATAGATATTACTCTCTTTTTGTTCATTTTATCCTATCCCTTTTTTACACAAAGGGGATGAAAAAAAACAGTTTCGACCATTTGACGGTAAATTTATATATGTTTATTGTTAAAACAATCGTTCTATTTTATATATGCCGTCAAACGGTCTGTGCTGTTTTTTTCATCCCCGCAGGGCTGTACGACTTTCTTTACAACCCCTCGAACCGTTCAATTGAAAATTATTCAGCCTTGATATATCCGGCGATAATCTCGTCGATTGTGCCGTCAGCTGTAAGCTTTTCAAGTGCTGCATTAATGCTGTCAAGAAGCTCTGTGTTATCCTTTGCAATTGCTATTGCATAGTCCTCGATAGCGTATTCTGTATCAAGAATTGTAAGACCTTCGTTATCTGCGACAAATGCCTTAGCAGGCTCATTATCTATGATAACAGCGTCAACGTCTCCGCCCTTAAGTGCAATTATTGCATCTGCACCCTTTGAGTAGCTTACAACGTTCTCCTCGCCGAAATCGTCTTTTGAGTAAATGTCGCCTGTTGTTCCAAGCTGTGTACCGATTTTCTTACCCTCAAGGTCGTCTACTGTTGCAATCTCTGAACCCTCAGGCACAACAATAACCTGAACGCCTGTTGCGTAGCTTGATGTAAAGTCTACCTCTGCTTTACGCTCGTCGGTAACCGTCATACCTGCCATACCGAAATCAACTTCGCCTTTCTGTACTGACGTGATGATTGAATCAAACTCCATATCCACCACTTCAAGCTTCATACCGAGCTCTTTTGCAATTGCTTCTGCAATGTCAACATCTATGCCCTTAAACTCCTCACCCTCTTTAAACTCATAGGGAGGGAATGCGGCATTTGTACCCATCTTAATTACCTTATCTGCTTTTGCAGTAGCATCTGCATCGGGTGCTGTTGTATTTGCTCCACATCCTGAAAGCAATGATGTAACAGCAAGTGCTGATGCTGCAACTAAAGCCAAAATTTTCTTTCTCATCTTAATCTCCGTCCTTTCTGTGCATTTTACGCACAACACAATTTTTGCTTGTATACAAGCTTTATAAGTAGATTATAGCATAAAACTTTATATAATTCAATAGTTTTTTTACATTTATTTTGAAGGTGCATCAAAGGATTTACGGACCATATCCACCTCTGTTGCCTCCATTTTCTCTAACATATCCGTTATAGAATCATCATCCTTGTCCTTAATCTTCTTAAGACGTGCCGCCTTTAGCTGGTTAAGCATTGCGATTGAGCCAGGTCCTGCAATACAGCCGTTTTCACAAGCCATACCCTCGATTATATCCTCCGCAAGCTTGCCTGCCTTTAGCATTGCAAGGGCAATTTTACATTCCTTAACGCCTGAGCATACCTTTGCAGTAATGCCCTCTACTCCAACCTCTGCTGCCGCCTTTACAACGGATGCCGAAACACCGCCTGTCGATGAGAAACGTCTGCCGTATGATGTTGCATCAGCCTCGATTTCTTCTTCACATTCTTCGGGGTTTACTTTAAGAGCATCAAACAACGCATTAAGCTCCTCAAAAGTTATTACAGCGTCAGGTGCCTCAAGCATTTCCGCCTCATGCTTCTTAGCAATACACGGACCGACAAACACTATGTATGCACCGGGATGTTTTTCCTGTATGTAACGTACATTTCCCTGCATAGGTGATACGGTTGTAGAAACATACTCCATAAGGTTGGGATAATGCTTCTGTATCAGGTTTACGAATGCAGGACAGCAGGAGGTTGTCATCTTCTTGCCCTCTTTTTTATGTTCTATCAGTTCCTTTGCCTCGTGCATTGACACAAGGTCGCCGCCTAATGCTGTCTCATAAACCCTGTCAAAGCCTGCCTTTTTAAGGGCGGTTTTAAGTCTGCCGATTGTAACATTAGGACCAAACTGCCCTTCTGCCGCCGGTGCAGGAATTGCGATTACTTCACGGTTGGGGTCCTTTAGTGCCGCAACAACGTCACGAATTTGAGACACGTCCGAAATTGCGCCAAACGGACAGCCTGTTACACAGTGACCGCACACGATACACTTATCTGTATCAATTCTTGCAATTCTGTCACTGCCGATTACAATAGCATTTACGTCACAGCTTCTCTTACATGGACGCATAAGGTCTGCTATTGCGTGGTACGGGCATGCCTCTGAACATTTACCGCACTCACGGCACTTTGTCTGGTCTATGTATGCACCTCTCGGTGTAATTGATATAGCATCAAATGCGCATGCCTTTTTACATGCCTGTTGCATACAGTTCTGACAGTTTTCTGTCACCTGAAAACGGTTAATCGGACAGCCCTCACATGCCGCAGGTATTACCTGGATTATGTGCTTTTTCATTTCGATATGCTCTGCATTATTGATGGGAATAGGGAGATGTCCCATTGCAAGACGTACTCTCTGTCGGATTATCTCACGTTCCTTATATACACAGCATCTGAATTTCGCTGTTGTTCCCGGGATTATGTTGAACGGGATTGAATCAATTGTTTCACGGTCAAGTGTGCCGTTATATTCATTCTCTGCTACAGTTTTGAGTACCTCGTGACGCAAATTAAAGCGTATATCATTTTTTATCATTGTTTTTTCTCCTATACATATAAATTACGGTTAATTTCCCTGCAATACCGCCTTGTGAGTGATATTGCAGGTGTATTTGGTGTCTATTAAACTATTTCTGCGCCTGACTGCACATCTTTTAATGTCGTCAGTACGGTTAAATTATCTCCATGCTCAGCTGAAAGAATCATACCGCACGAATCGTAGCCCATCATTTTTCTTGGTTTCAGGTTGGCTATAAAGACAACATTTTTGCCTATAAGCTCATCAGGATTATGGAATTGTGATATTCCCGAAAGTATCTGTCTTGTTTCGTTGCCTACCTCAAGCACAAATCGTAAAAGCTTCTTTGATTTCGGAACAGGCTCACATTCAAGCACCTTACCCACTCTTATATCAAGCTTTTCCCATTCATCAAATTCGATATAGTCCTTGTAGGGGGCAATCTCAACTTGCGGTTCGGAGTTCTTTTCCATTTCCTCTGCCAGCTCCTCTAACTTCTTGTCTATATCTATTCTTGCAAACAATACTTCCGCATCTCCGACCTTTGTTCCCTGCTTTGTAGCACCGAAACTCTTGACGCTCTCATACGAAAGCTCATCTGCGCCTATCTGCCTTGCTATTTTTTCTGCAGTTTGGGGCATATATGATGTCAATAGCGATGCAATAATACGTATTGTTTCTATAAGGTTATACAGCACTGTGCCGAGTCTTGGCAGTTGTAATTCATCCTTTGCAAGTACCCAGGGTGTAGTTTCGTCTATATATTTATTGGCACGGTTTACTACCTTCCATATTTCGTCTAAACTGTCTGCAACGTGGAACGTTGACATCTTATCCTCAATTGCGGATATTGCACCTAAGGCAGTATTTTTCAAGTCCTCATCAAACTCACCCGATACATCGCCCGACTGAATTACACCGTCAAAATACTTATTCACCATTGCAACCGTACGTGTTACAAGATTGCCCAGAGTATTTGCAAGATCGCTGTTATAACGGCTTATAAACACCTCGTATGTTATTGTTCCGTCCTGTGCAAACGGCATTTCGTGGAGCATATAATAACGCACCGCATCAACACCGAAATGACGAACTAAATCATTTGCATATATCACGTTACCACGTGACTTGCTCATTTTTTCTTCTCCGAACAGCATCCACGGATGACCGAACACCTGCTTTGGCAACGGCTCGCCCAACGCCATCAACATTATCGGCCAGTAAATAGTGTGAAATCTCAATATGTCCTTACCGATAATATGCACATTTGCAGGCCAGTATTTCTTATACAGCTCGCCTTTTTCGTCTACGGAATAACCCAATGCTGTTATATAGTTAGACAATGCATCAATCCATACATAGATTACGTGTCCCGGGTCAAACTCAACAGGTATTCCCCACGTAAAGCTTGTACGTGATACGCACAAGTCTTGCAATCCGGGTTTTATAAAGTTATTGAGCATTTCGTTTTTTCGTGACTCAGGCTGAATAAATAACGGATTTGCCTCGATATATTCCTCAAGCTGTTTCTGATACTTTGACATTTTGAAGAAGTATGCTTCCTCTTTCGTCTTTTGTACTTCTCTGCCGCAGTCGGGGCAACAGCATCCGTCCTTTAGCTGTGTCTTTGTCCAGAATGATTCGCATGGAGTACAATACCAGCCCTCATATTCACTTTTATATATATCACCTTGATCATAAAGCTTTTTAAATATCTTCTGTACTGCCTTTACGTGATAGTCATCGGTTGTACGTATAAAACCGTCATAGCTTATGTTAAGCATATCGGCAATATCACGTATTTCCCCTGCAATTTTATCAACGTGCTGTTGGGGGGTTATACCCTCTTTTTCGGCTATTTCCTGTATTTTCTGACCATGCTCATCTGTACCTGTCAAAAAATATACGTCCTTACCGATAAATCTGTTGTGTCGTGCTATTGCATCAGACAACACAATTTCATACGTGTTGCCTACGTGCGGTGTCTTAGACGTATACGCAATGGCTGTGGTAAGATAGAATTTTTCCTTTTCCATATTCCTTGTTTTCCTCCATTTTTAATCTGATGTTATATCGTGTAAATACTGCTCAAACAGTTTTATCTCTTTCACTGTAAAACGTCCGAGCTGTTTTAATGCAGCTATTAATCTATTGAACAATCCAACTGTATAAAGGCTTATAATGAGCATAAACAGGAGCGGGCCTGTGATAAGTCCTGTTACACCCCACAGCTTATAGCCTATATACATTATAATAAGCATAATAATGGGGTTTTCAAAGCCCATTCTGTCGCTCACTAATTTCGGCTCAACAAAACGTCTTA
>JAQXXM010000137.1 GCA_029226065.1 Clostridiales bacterium | reverse complement strand
TGTTTAAGATACTGAGTCTTAAGCTCACATATAGGCTCTAATATATCTGCTGATATAAGATGCAGCTCATCATCAATTCCGCCCAATGCCTTTAATGCATTTAGAATAAGTGCAGATGCCGCACCAAGCGTATTTGATGTTTTTCCCGTTATTACCCTGCCGTCGGGCAATACCATTGCCGCCGCAGGCGCACCTGTTGTTTCAGCCTTTATCAAGGCTGTCGATACTGCAGGGCATATATCAGAAGTGATACCCGATTGGTTCATCAAAAGCTCAATCTTTCTGATTTCATCATCGTTATATACCTGATTTTTATATTTTCTTACTGCCGCAGAATAGTATCTGCGAAGTATTTCCATTTTTGACGCTTCACAGCATACCTCGTCATCTATAATACAGTTTCCTGCCATATTTACACCCATATCTGTAGGCGACTTATACGGACACTCGCCCTGTATTTTTTTAAATGTTGCACTAAGCACAGGAAAAATCTCAACATCTCGGTTATAGTTTACCGCAGTCTGAGAATATGCCTCAAGATGGAACGGATCTATCATATTTACATCGTTTAAATCCGCTGTTGCCGCCTCATAAGCAAGATTTACAGGGTGCTTCAATGGTATATTCCAGATTGGGAACGTCTCAAATTTCGCATAACCGGCGGTAATTCCACGCTTATAGTCATGATAGAGCTGACTTAAGCACGTTGCCATTTTTCCACTGCCCGGGCCGGGTGCTGTTACAACTACAAGAGAACGGCTCGTCTTTATATATTCGTTCTTTCCAAATCCCTCTTCGCTTACTATATGCCCTACATCCGACGGATACCCTTCAATGGGATAATGGCGGTAACAACGTACCCCCAAAGCGGTCAGCTGTTTTAAAAATACATTTGCCTGCGGCTGTGAGTTGTATCTTGTTAATACTACACTTCCGACAAACAAGCCCATTCCACGGAACGTATCTATAAGTCTTAGCACGTCCTCTCCGTATGTAATACCCAAATCACCACGAATTTTGTTTGATTCAATATCTGCGGCGTTTATGGCTATTACTATTTCTACATCCTCTTTGAGCTGCTGGAGCATACGTATCTTACTGTCAGGCTCAAAGCCGGGCAGTACACGTGATGCGTGATAATCGTCAAAAAGCTTGCCGCCAAATTCAAGATATAGCTTGCCGCCAAACTCCGCAATACGTTTTCTGATTTGCTCTGATTGTGTTTTTAAGTATTTATCGTTGTCAAAACCTACCTTTTTCATTTGAATTTTTCCTCCGTCACATAAATCACTACGGATTAGTATACCACATTTATGAACAAAAAAAAAGAGGTTTTTACAAAAAATTTCATTTTTTAATTGAATTACAAAGAAGAATATGGTAAAATAATTTATATATCAATAGAGAGGTACAGAAATGGTTGCAATAATAGATTACGGTGCAGGAAATCTGCACAGTGTTAAAAACGCACTCGACTTTCTCGGTGCAAAATCAATTATAACAAAAAACAAGGACGAAATTTTATCGGCGGACCATATTATTTTGCCTGGTGTCGGCTCGTTTGGCGATGCAATGGAATGTATAAATAACAGCGGTCTTACCGATACAATACGTAAAGCGGCAGACGGTTCCCGACCTTTTTTGGGAATATGCTTAGGCTTGCACCTTCTCTTTGAGAAGAGCGAGGAAAGCCCAGAAGCCAACGGGCTTGGCATATTTAAAGGAAGTGTAGTCAAAATCCCTGATTACGGGCTTAAAATTCCGCATATAGGCTGGAACAGCATAAAATTAGCTAAAG
The DNA here is from genome assembly GCA_029226065.1 of Clostridiales bacterium. Taxonomy (GTDB): domain Bacteria; phylum Bacillota; class Clostridia; order UBA1381; family UBA1381; genus Ornithomonoglobus. Next base: position 813 of record JAQXXM010000137.1, on the reverse strand, counting down.
AAAGTAGAATTTTGCCCGACAGTAATGAGTTTATGTATTTTGTGCATTCGTATTATATCAAACCCCTTGATGACGATATTGTATCATCACACACCGTATACGGCGAAAAGCTTGCGGTAAGTATTGAAAGCGGAAATGTTTTTGCTGTGCAGTTTCACCCTGAAAAAAGCGGTGACGCAGGACTTTCTATACTAAAAAAATTCATAAGCCTGTAACGGAGGATATATAATATGTATGCAAAGAGAATAATACCATGCCTTGATGTGAAGGATGGACGAGTTGTAAAGGGCGTTAATTTCGTAAACCTCATAGATGCAGGCGACCCTGTAGAGTGTGCAAAAGCCTATAATACGGCAGGTGCTGATGAGCTTGTGTTTTTAGACATTACAGCATCAAGCGATGCACGTGACACAGTTTGCGATATGGTGAAAAAAGTAGCAGAGTGTGTGTTTATCCCGTTCACTGTGGGCGGTGGTATACGTACAGTTGAAGATTTCAGAAAAATACTAAATGCCGGCGCTGATAAGGTGAGTGTAAACAGTGCGGCGATAAAAAATCCACAGCTAATAAGTGATGCGGCGAAAAAATTCGGCTCACAATGCGTAGTGTGTGCCATTGATGCAAAACGCAAGGCTGACGGTACAGGCTGGGAGGTCTACCTCAACGGCGGACGAATAAACACAGGCATTGATGCTTTAGAATGGGCAAAAGAGGCAGAACGGCTTGGTGCCGGTGAAATTCTGCTTACGAGTATGGATTGTGACGGTACAAAATCAGGGTACGACTTAGAGCTGACACGTGCAATTTCGGAAA
>JAQXXM010000136.1 GCA_029226065.1 Clostridiales bacterium | reverse complement strand
ATAATAGATAAAAAGTTACCTATTATAGTGTAGCGTAACAGAACGACAAATTTACACAATAATATTTTGCATAAAGGAGATAAAGACTTATGGCAAAGAAAAGAATTATATCGGCTGTGATCAGTTTCACACTCTTGTGCTTATCCTTACCGACAAATTTTGCTTTTGCAAATACGGATAAAACACAACGTACGGTTTATCTGCATGCACAGGGGGCAAATCCGTCCGCTACACCCGATTTAAGTGTGGTATACATGGGGGAAAATACCGATGTATATTTGGCAATAGATAATCCGAACAAGGGACTTTATGAAAATAACATACATAAAGAGCCTAAGTACGATATGAATGGATATACGGTAAAAATATATTTCGATCCCAAATATTTTACCTATGCCTCGGATACTGCATCTCCTATTGACTATACTGTACCTAACAGTAATATATCAAGCAGTGAAACAGGCTCGGAGGATTTGGGCGAAGATACAGCTGACGATGTACCTACAACAGCGGGTTATTATCCGTACAAGCATGGTAGCGGCAGTGCTGTAATAAACGGTAAAACATATCAATCGGCATATTTGACGGTATTTTTCAACGGTGGTTTTGTTCCGCAGAAAAAAGAAGGACAGCTTTGGTATAATTTGTGTAAACTGCCCCTAACTCCGAAAATATCCGGAAGCACCGATATATTTATTGACACCTCGGGCAGTGATACGTATAGCTTAGAGCTGTTTTCAAAAGACGAGTCGGGCGAACTCAATGAACAGACATTTACATACGATACAATTAACGGCGGATATCATCATATTATAATCAAAGATAAGTCAAAGCCGTCTGCACCTGTACCAAACCCGGGCTCGGGAAGATATACAGAAGCGCAGACAGTTGAGTTTACAGCAGAACAAGACTGTGAAATATATTATTCTATTGACGGTGGAAACAACTTTGAAAAATATATTTCGCCTATTGACATAGAAACCACAACAACTGTTATATCCTATGTAAAGCGCCTTTCAGACGGAAAACAGAGCGACAAGGTAAGCTATGTATATGAAATGGTTCCGAAAGCACCCTATCTGTTTGATAACGGCAAGAATCTGATACCGAATATTTACAGCGAATACAGTTCGTTTACCGTTTATGTATCAGACAAAAATGTTTTCGGAAATATTGATGACGGCAACGAGGTTTACTATACATTTTCCGATATTTCTGCAGACACAATTGTTGAGGGTACAAACCCTGAAACATCTTGGGTAAAGGTGAACAAGCTGACGCAGAGCATAGAGATTACAAAAAATAGAACAATGCGGCTCATAACGGATAAGATGGGCGAGCTTTCCGATGTTTCGTGGTATTATCTCGGAGTTAAACCTGCGGCGGTTGTATCAAGCTGTTCTTCGGGCGAATATGAAGAAAAGATAGATTTAACTCTTTCTTGTCCGACCTCGGGTGCAAAAATATTATATACCTTAAACGGCAGTGATCCTATTTCAAATGGTATGGAATATGGGGGAACAATTACTATTGCAAAGGATACGACGCTTCGTGCAGTTGCGGTTTATGAGGGCGAATACAGTGATATTTCATCATTCTATTATTTGATTAAAACGGTTGATGATTTTGGAATGGACGCATTCTATCCGCCCGGAGTTTATGAGGGCAGTGTAAACGTTACTTTAACGCCCAACAACCCCGAAAACTCCGTTAAATACAGCGTTGACAACGGAAATACGTGGCTTGATTACAACGATGTTTTAGTTATCGACAAAGATACCGACATTATTGCAAAAGCTGTGGATGCAAGCGGAAACGAGGGCAGTGAATATCGCTTTACATATAAAATTAAACCTGCACCGCCTGCGTTTGCACCTGAAAGTACACAGTTTACAAATATGGATAAGATTACCATATATTGTACCGAAAGCACAAACGAAACTACAAACCGCTTTGAGCTGTATTACACAACAGACGGCAGTGACCCAATCACAAGCCCAACACGCATAAAGGCAGAGGACAGTTCAGATGCTGCAATTATAGACATAACAAAATATACTGTTATTACTGCTGTTGTAAAAAAGGACGGAGCAACTTATTCTAACGTTGTTAAACATTCTTATGACATTGTGACGAAAAAGCCTGTAAAGCCTATTACAACACTTACGGCAGGAAATTATACAAAGAAAATTGGTGATGAGGACGGGTTTAGGACAAAGTTTATGCCTGTTTCCGCAGGAACGGAGATTTATTATACTATAAGCAATAACGGAAACTTTGTTGCAGACCCTGTTCCAAACACTGCCGATACGAAAAAATATGACGGAACACCGATTGAAATTAAAGGAAAAACAACTATTAAAGCTGTAGCTGTTAATGTTTTTGGCGTAAAGAGTGATGTGGGTATTTTTGAATACATAGTAGCACCCGAAGTACCAAAATCCGTGCCTTCTGCCGTTGTTGGCGGTACCAGACTGCCTGTTGTGCCGATTTATGCCGTAAAGGGAAGTAAGGTCAAATACGATATAAACGGATTTAAAAATGAGTTTATATGCGAAAACGGCAGTTTTTATTTAGACACTGCAACAGGAAATGCTTATGCTGATAAGAATTGCACAGAACCTCTCGGTACGTCAAACAGCGGAACATATAATTCTCAGGCAGTTATTGATATTTTGGCAGAGCTTGACGGTGTTCTAAGCAGAACAAACCGATATGTATATCAGTTGAGTGACGATCCCAATACTCTTGCACCGCCTTATGCTGATAAGGAAACAGGCGAATATGAGGAAATAAAAGTTGACGACAATAACACTTTAATGATTGTACGCCTTTATTCGCTCAACGACGGAGATAATATCCAATACAAAACCGATAACAGCGGAGCATGGGAAAATTATGACGGTAACGGCATTAAATTGACGAATGATACCGTTTTGCAAATTCGCTCTGAAAAGAATGGCAGATACAGTGCGGTTACAAGCTATGTGTATAATTTTGTACCGCTTGCGCCTATTATTACGCTCCCATCAGGACGTTATAAACCAAATCCTGTGCCGACAACGAAGCTGGAGTTTGACAGCCGTATCCCTACAGACAGAAACTACACGATAATGTACAGGGCAAACGGTGATACGAGAGACTACCGTTATACAGGTCAGGAACGAGAGATTTCGCACACGATGTCATTTAAAGCGTACGTTTTAGATGAGGACACCGGCAAAACAAGTAGAAATGCTATTAATTATTATATTATAGAGTCTGAAACGGCGGCAAGCGGAAATGTGTATGTTGCAAACCCATACGATGTGGAACGCATAAGTGCAGACGTGCTTGATACGGGCGAATATGCTAACGGAATTAAACTCCTGACACAGAACAGGAATGCAGAAATTCACTATTTTTACAGCTACACAAAAACAGACGGTACGGGGGCTACAACAAACAATCTTGTTTACGACAATGCGGCACCGATTATGGTTAATTCGTCAGTTAAATCCATTACGATTAATGCGTGGCTTGAGGACGAGAACGGACGTATTGAAAACAGCGACTTCATACATACAATTAATTTTATTAAGCTGAATGTACCTGTTACATCTTTGGGTACTGAAAAGGTAGAGTTTAAAAAAGGAACAAAATACAAAATAATAAATGATTATCCTGACGATAATAATATACTTTTGTATTATACTCTTGACGGAAGCGATCCCTGCGACAGCAACAATATCAAAAGGACATCGTATAACGGAGAGGAATTGACGCTTAATGGTGCGGTAAATATTAATGCTGTCTATTTCAGTGCCTGCGGAAAGTGTACGGAGTGTAAAAATGATAATTTGTCCGCTTGCCCGAACGGCGTTTACGGAAAAACAGGCAAGTACAAATATACAGTTACTACCACAAGCGGCAGCGGCGGCAGCGGCAGCAGTAGCGGCGGCAGCAGTGGCGGCGGTGGTGGCGGCACTATCATTGGCGGCAACACAAGAAAATATACAAAGGATATTTTCGGAAAAGAACACCCGACACATATAGGCTATATAAACGGATATCCTGACGGCAGTGTTCAGCCTGACGGCAAAATTACCCGTGAGGAAATGACTGCAATTCTTTACCGTATTAAAAACAAGGAGTATGATAAGCCGTTTTCGATACAGGGCGATGTGTTCCCAGATGTAGATATAAACCGCTGGTCTGTTTCGGATATTGAGTATATGGCAAAATACAATGTAATTGAAGGTTATCCCGACGGAGATTTTAAGCCGTCAAATAATCTTACAAGAGCTGAATTTGCGGCATTAATACGCAGATTTGCTCAAATTAAACAATCAGATGCACAAAACATATTCCCTGATTTAGATAGCGGGCATTGGGCGTATAACGATATTATGGCACTGTACGGTGCGGGGATGATTTCGGGATATGAGGACGGCACAATCCGCCCCGAAAAAGAAATAAGCCGTGCGGAGGTTATGAAAACGATTAATTTACTGCTCGGAAGAAATCCGTCAGAGCCGTATGTGAAATCACTTGATTATAACCCATTTAACGATTTGAAAACAGATACATGGTATTACGTAATTGTTCTTGAGGCAACAGTTACGCATAACTACACTCTTGACGATAAGGGCTTTGAAATCAAGTGGGAGGACTGCAAGTAAGAATATCTATGCAGGGTGATGAATTTCACCCTGCATAGATAATACGTATTTATTACGATTTTGATTTTTAAGTGACAACTGTAGGCGATATGATGAGCGAAGAAACGGAGATTGGTATTTATGTTCAAAAGGAAATTATGCCCCAAGTGCAAGACAGGTAAATATACATACGAGCTTGACAAACGCTCCTCGGAATGTCCGTATATCGGCTGTTACAGAAATAACAGATGCTCTATGTTTGTCGGGATAAAACCTGAAAAAGACGGATTTTGGGCACAGATACTCAAAAAAAATCACTCCGCAGAATAAGCATTGCGCAGTGATTTTGAGCCAATCAAACCTTTGAATTTAATACTATATGTATTGCGTTAGTTTTTAAGACGAGGATTTGGTTGGCTCCTCTTTGCATTTATTTCTGTATTCGCCGGGTGAAAGCCCGACGTTTTTTTTAAACATTTTATAAATATAAGGAATGTTGTCAATTCCTAAGAGTTCAGACATATCTTCTATGGTTATGTTACTGTTTTCAAGCATAAATTGCATAGTTTTTATTCTTAAGTCAGTTCTGTACTGTATTGGACTTTTACCTACATACTTTTTAAAATTTCTTCTGAAAGCACTGCTGCTGATTTTGCATATTTCGGCAATCTCTTCCATAGATATATCCTTAAACGGATCTTTTTCGATTAATTTTATTCCCTGTGATATTGCAGAATAGTTCTTATTTTGCAGTTTTTTCTCTTTACCTAATATTGAAAGCACCTCACATACGCTTGATAATATGCTGATTGGTGATTTTATCGGCATTTCATAAGTGCGTACGACATCTTTAATTGCGTGCGACAATCCGCCCGGAAACATAGTGTTTATAATAAACGGATGAGGTGCAAATGATAATGATTTGCCGTCTTTCTTGATGTGAAATTCAATCAAATAAGCATCCTGGTCGGAAAGATTGCAGTCGCTGTTCAATACACTGTAATCACTGCCTTCGGGAAGGCAGACTACGCTGTTTTGGGGTGCAAAAAATGAAGTGCCGTTTTCCCTCAAATCGGTGTAAACACCGTTGCATCCATTAAGGAGAATTATGGCATTAAAGCTTCTCGGAGCGCCCTTGCTGAATAAAACGCCCTTAACCCATTTTTGACGTTCTGCGTGAATATCAGTAATTTCAACATTCATTGAATAGAGTTCTTCAAATGAGATATATTCTAAGTTTTCCATTTTTTCACCGCCTTATAATCGTATTATAGCAAGATTAAAAGCTTTTGTCAAGAGATGAACTCTTATTAAATGCTCGAAAAGTATAGTAAAGTGTGTCGAATTGGATATTTACTTGTTTTCGTAAAAAGTATATAATGAGATTGAAAAAAGGGTAATAAATGAAAATGTATTACCTTATGAAAGGGAGAGTCAACAATTATGAAAATGCCAGAAAAGTGCAGAGGGCAATGCAGAAGTCTCAAAAATGAAAATTTTAACATTGAATTTGACGGGAATACGGGCTATATAACGTCCATTAAAAATCCGTCGGATGAGCATGAGATGAACTGGTGTGCAGAGGACGGACAATGGGGACGGATACACGTCAGAGACTGGAAGCCGTGGTTTTACGAATTCGGCGAAAGCGATGATGTGAAAATGAAGCTTGTCTCATTAGTTTGTGAAAGTGATAGTTCGGAGACGGTATATAGAAACAACATCATGGAGGTTACTGTAAAGCGGTATTTTAAGCAGAACGGAAATTTTGTCGAAAATTATACACTGAAAAATATCACAGATAC
>JAQXXM010000135.1 GCA_029226065.1 Clostridiales bacterium | reverse complement strand
CTTTTCTGAAAAGGGAAAAGTCATTCCAAACGGAATTAACGTAAGTTTGTTTTTAGATGAGAAAAAAAGTGAAGTGGAGTTACTTAAAAAAGAATTTTCAATAGAAGAAAGCTGTCCGCTTATTGTAGGAAATATTAGTAGGTTTGAAGAAAAAAAGAACAGTCTATTTACTATTAAGATATTTAATAAAATATTAGATTCCGTGCCAAAAGCGGTTTTGATAATGGGGGGATCTGACGGTGGTCAACTGGAGGATTGCAAACGCTTAGTAAAGGGATTTGGAATAGAAAAGAATGTTAGATTTATAGGCAAAAGATCCGATGTTCCGATATGTCTTAAATTGATCGATATATATTTGTTTCCATCCCTTTTTGAAGGTTTGCCCATTGCATTGTTAGAAGCACAGGCAAGCGGATGCTTTTGCGTTGCATCAGACGGAGTATCCATTGAAGCTGACCGCGGTTTAAATTCGGTTCATTATATTTCTTTAAAAAAAGATGAAACGAAGTGGGCTTCTGAGATTTTGGAAAAATATAATGCTTGGAAAAAACCTAAAAAAGAAGAAATTGTTAAGAAATTCACTGAATCTGGTTTTGAAATATGCGAGGCGCACAAAAGATTGATGGAGGTATACGATGAAAAATAGAAGAAAAACAGTATACTATGTTTGCTTTTATGCAGAGTCGGAGAATTCAAAGAAAATAGTTTCATACCCATCAGTTTGGAGCAAAATCGATTATGTAGCGTCAGTTATCAAGGAATATGGATATAATGTTGAGCTTGTTTCGGAAGCCACTTCTGTAAAAGGGTTATTCCGAGGTTATAAAAAACAGATTGATGATCAGGAACGTGTTAAATACTTCACATCCAGACATTACAACAACAATTTGATGAATAAGTTGTCAACATTGACGCAATGGTGCAAAGTGCTTTGTTATTTGCTGTTGCACGTCAAACGTGAGGACAAACTATTAGTATATCATTCGATATATAATTTGAAATGGCTTTCGGTATATCACGATTTGTTTGGGAAGAAATTTAGTTTAGAAATTGAAGATGTTTTCTCTGCGCTAAATGACGAGTGGAAGACTTTTGAAAAAAAAGAATGGAATTTATTCTCTAAGGCAAGTACGTGTATATGCGTGAATGATTTGATTGCTCAAAAGCTGAATCAGAAGCAACCAAAGATCATTTCCTACGGAAGTTATCTATTGCCTGAGTATCATAAAACGCTAAAAGATGATACTGTACGTCTTGTCTATGCCGGCGTGATTGAGCAACAACGCAATGCTGCTTTTTTAGCTGTTCAGGCAATGCGGTATCTGCCAGGGAACTATGAATTGAATATTCTGGGGTTCGGTGATGACCGAGATATTTGTGCATTAAAAGAATGTATCAAGAAGGTTGACCGTAATATCAAATATCGAGGAAGAATGGAAGGACAGGAATACTATTCTTTCTTACAGAGTTGCGATATTGGATTAAGTACACATGTGTATGATGATGGTAATATGGCATCTGCAGATAATACCTTTCCTTCAAAAATTCTGGTTTATCTATCAAATGGGCTTCATGTTGTTGCACAGCGCTTGGCGTGTTTAGAGCAGTCATTAATAAGTGATACGATATGCTATTATGATGAACCAGACCCCCAAAAAGTCGCGGAAGCCATATCTAACGCGGATTTAAGTATGGACACACGACAAAAGATAAGTGAGCTTGCCACTTCTTTTCAACGTGATATTCAAAGATGGCTAAGTGGAACAAAGTGACAAATTGGTATGATGGGAGAAAACAGATTAAAGAATTGGACATACAGTTTAAAGAGAGTATGGTAAGGTTATTAGGAGGTAAAAATGGAAAAAGCAAAATGGGAAATTGATGTTGCGGTTTTATTGATTTTTTTCTGTAGAGATAAGCAGTTCAATCAGGTTTTTGAACAGGTGAAAAAAGCGCGTCCAAAAACATTGCTCTTATATCAAGACGGTGCAAGAGATGGTAGAGCAACAGATATAGAAGGAATAAAAAAATGCAGAGCTATTGCTGAAAATATAGATTGGGAGTGCGATGTATATACATATTATCAAGAAAAAAATGTGGGATGCGATCCCTCTGAATTTATTGCACAGAAATGGGCATTTAGCATTGTGGATAAATGTATAATTCTGGAAGATGATGATGTGCCGTCTCAGAGTTTTTTCAGATTCTGTAAAGAACTTTTAGATTATTATGAAAATGATACAAGAATTAATATGATTTGTGGTATGAATAATAATGATGTTACTGAAGACATAGAGGATAGTTACTTATTTACAACCAAAGGCTCTATATGGGGATGGGCATCATGGAAACGTGTAATTGATAAGTGGGATGATACGTATGCAATTTTGGATGATAGTAGTGCTTTGAAGAGAATGGAAGAAAACTTCGACAGTAAATCCTCATTTAATAAATATATCAAGAATTGCAGTGACCATAGAATGAGCGGAAGAGCACATTATGAAAGTATAAACTCATTGTGTATGTTTTCTGATAGTACGTTAAATATTGTGCCGAAATACAACATGATTTCAAACGTGGGTGTAGGTGGCGAGACCACTCATGGTGGAGATGATATACGGAAATATCCCAAAAAGATTCGAAATCTTTTGTTTAAAAAAACATATGAAATAGAATTTCCTTTAAAACATCCTAAGTATGTTATGCGTAACAGAGATTTTGAAAGAAAAATGACATTGAGTTATACTGAACGATTGTTATGCAAGGTGGAAAGCGCTTTTCTTCATTTAAAATATGGAGGTATTTCAGAGTTGAAAAAAAAGTTGAAATAACTTCTAACTGGATTTGTGGAGGAAATATAGTTTTATGAAGAAAATCAATCAGATAAAATCGGGTGCAGTATTATCATATATATCTATAATATTCAACATAGTTGCGGGGTTGGTATATACTCCGTGGATGATAGGGCAGATCGGCCAATCCGATTATGGATTGTATACATTGGCAATATCGGTAATATCATATTTTACATTGGATTTTGGATTTGGGGGTGCGATTTCAAAATTTATTGCCCAGTTCAGAGCCGAAAAAAGAGACGGAGAGATAAGTAATCTCTTAGGACTTGTATATAAGTTTTATTTTATTATTGACTTGCTGATATTAGTGGCAGTTGTAGTTATTTACTGCTTTGTGGAAAATATATTTGTTAATTTGTCAGCTGATGAACTAATAAAATTTAAAAATATCTTTGCCATTGTCGGATTATTTACCCTAATATCATTTCCGTGTACAACGTTTAACGGAATACTTATTGCATATGAGAAATTTGTTATTCTCAAGGTATGCGATTTGTTAAGTAAAATATTAACAATTGTATTGATTATTGCTGCATTATTGCTTGGAAGAGGTTTATATGCGATTGTAATAGTTAATGCCGGAGTTCAGCTGCTTGTTAATATGATAAAGTTTATGTCAATCAAAAGAACGATGACACAAAAAATCAATTTCAGATATTTCAGTAAAGATATGTTGAAAATGATATTTTCATTTTCTATATGGATGACTATAATGGGTATAGCACAAAGATTTATAATGAACATAACGCCAAGCGTACTGGGAATTACGGCAGGAGCTGTTGCCATATCTGTATTTTCTATAGGTCGTACAATAGAGGGTTATGTATTTACTTTTGCAAACGCTTTAAATAGCTTGTTTTTACCTAAAGTTTCAAATATGGTTGCGGCAAACGTATCACGTGATGAAATTACGAATTTGATGATTAGAGTAGGCAGAATACAGCTTATTATAGTTGGGGCTATAATAACAATATTTATTTCAATGGGACAAGAATTCATTGTTTTATGGCTGGGAGAAAGTTTTCGGGAAAGTTATTGGGTAACAGCATTTCTGATTATTCCGAGCATTGTGACCTTAACACAGGATATAGGAATAACACTGCTTGTTGTGGAAAATGAACTTAAATACAGAACATATTTTTATATCTTAGCAGCTGTAATAAGTGTTGTTTTATCGTTTATTCTATCAAGGATATACGGTGCAATAGGTGCAGCTATAGGAATATTCACAGCAACAATAGTAGGGCATATCATAGGAATGAATTGGGTTTTTAAAAGAAAAATGAATCTGAATATGGGTAAGTTTTATCAACAATGTCATTTGAGAGCCGTGCCGATTTTTCTGATTGTATTTGTAAGCGGAATTTTATTGCAGCATATATGGATAACGAATTCTATGGTTTTATATGCGCTAAAGGTTTGTGTGATAGGAGCGGAATATCTGAGCTTAATGTGGTTTTTCTATATGAACAGTGAAGAGAAGAAGTTAATTTTAAATACAATTCATAGAGTATTCAAAAAATGATAATGAGTACAAAAAACAAGATACAGTTGGATGTGATTGACAAGGCATATACAAGGGATTTGTATTTTAGGGATTGAGGTATCGATTAAATAAAAATCTATTATCTGCTCTGGTGCAGAATGATTGGAATTTTAAGAAAATTACAAAACAAAAGGAGTAAATAAAACAATGTTTAAAAACAAAACACTATTAATAACAG
>JAQXXM010000134.1 GCA_029226065.1 Clostridiales bacterium | reverse complement strand
GGTATGATTATTTTAAGCCACACGATTTCCTCAAAGGAGCTTGCATCGTATAACATTCCGATTGTCACGATAGAGCGTGAAGACGAATATGTGTGCAGCGTCAATACCGATAACTACATGGGAGCAGTTCAGGCAACAAGCCTTTTAATAAAAAGCGGCTGCGATATTCTTTTGCATATCAACTCTCCTGTACCTGAAAATGTGCCGGCATACGGAAGAATTAAAGGCTTTGAGGATATTTGCAGTGAGCGTAATGTTGTGCACGATGTATTTCTCACACAGCTTGGCAACACTTTTGAAGAAAACAAAAAAAAGCTAACGCAGCTTGTTGATGAAATTGAAGATAAATATCCCGATCAAAAAAAAGGAATTTTTATATCTAATGACACTCACGCAAATATTCTGCTGAATATTTTGATACGTAAATACGGTACGCTTCCTGATAATTACAGCATTGTGGGATTTGATAATTCACCTGTTTCCAGTGAGGCTGTTATCCCGATAAGTACCGTTGGTCAGCAGGCTGATATCATTGCTGATGAAGCTATGAAGCTCCTTGTTATGCAGATGAATGAAAGAAAAAAACGTAAGCCTGTACCGCTAAAAGAACCGATACACAAAATAGTTACACCTATATTGATAAGAAGAGAAACCACAATGTGATTTCTGTTTAAAGATTATGTGTATACAAAAAACGAAAGTGAAATTGTTGAGTCATACAAATAGAATAAGCGTGATACGGTCGGTGATGAAGCAACTTGTATCACGGCATTTTATTGTCCGAAAAAGTGTTGATATTTTCGTCTCAACAAAAATTATATTTATATCCTGACAGGCAATGGACCATCAAGAAAAGGTCGTAATAACCCCATTCGCCTGCTCTTGCAAAACCGATAGCACTTGAATTTGGCTATGATGAAAATTGGATATTAAAAGCATCTTCTGTCAGGTGTCCGTATGAATTATCGCCTACGGATATTACAGTATATTGCGGCATTATTTCACGCAAAAACGGATATGTGGTAGAGTTTTTGCTGCCGTGATGACCGACTTTCAAAACAGTGGCGGACAGGTCATAGCCTGCATTTAAGATTTCCTGTTCTTCCTCGTGCTCGGCATCTCCGGTAAAGAGAAATGATGTATCGCCGTATATAATCTTCATCACGATAGAATCGTTATTACGGTCGCTCTCGCTTTCGGTTATCGGACCGTAAAATTCTATCTTACTGCTGCCTAAATCAATACTGTCGCCCGCCTGAGAGACGCTTGATACGTCAACCATTCCGTTTTGGGCAAGCTGTGGAGTTGCACCCTGCTCGCATACGGCAAGAACACCAAGTACTATAACAAGGCAGATAAACATTGATATAAAGCATAGGTACGGGTGATGCATGGAAAGCTGTAAAACAGACTTATCAAATTTTTCTTCAAATTTGTGAAATGTATTTACAAGGTCTGACATGCTCTATCCCTCCTTCTGTATTTATCATAACACATTCCGTATTAAAACGGTAAAAAGATAAAGTAGGAAAAATGAAGATATTATAAAAATGTAAGACTTAAGATAATTATCCGTTTTGATGATAAAGAAAAAAAGATTTCAGAAATTAAACAATGGTGATACCTGACTTTGGTATCCAACTTAAAAAACGGTGCAAATTTTCCCTAATATTTAAGGGGTTGCAGCAAAACTCAGATGAGTTTTACTACAACCCCTTAAATATTATCATTCATTGCGTTACAATCTCTGTTTTATTAAAACTATTTAATAAGGTCGATTGCACTTTGCGGAACATAGGTGTTTATTCCGTTAAACACAGTAACGCCATCAAGTTTAACCTCACTGCCGTTTACATAAGCAATGTTTTTGTTTACGGGAATTTTTATTTCATCGCCGTCCTTTGTAATAACTACAACGGGATTTTTTTCATCATCGGCATTCCATGTAACCTCAGCACCCTTTTCTTCGGCTGCAGTTCTTACCGGAACAAACAGTTTATTTGTCACATCTGCAAGCTTTATGCCAAACAGCTCTGCCATATAGTCTGCTATAGCCGTGTTTTCCACAACTCCACCCAGCTTTTTGCAGTCTGCGGGAGCATATATATAAAGCGGAATGTCCTCACCGGTATGTCCGTTAGTTGTCCAGCCGATATTTGCTCTTTTTGAAATCATCGGACCTACGGTATAATTCATAGAACCCGACTCGGTATTTTTAATCTCCTCAATTTCCTCCGTTGTAAGGTCTGTAATGCCGTAATACTCTGCCATAACCTCGGATATGTTGCTCATATCCGAATTAAATAGTTTTTCAACACCCTCACCTGTTCTTGTTGCTTTTTTGAGGGGTGCTATAAATTCATCAAGGGTACGCTTGTCATAATCGTTATCAGTTGCCTTGTTTCCTATAGTCATACCGCCGTTACCGTGGTCTGTTACGGAAATTACAACCGTGTTTCCGTCTTGTTTTGCAAAGTCAAGTGCGGCTTTTACTGCATCATCATAAGCAAGAGTATCGGATATAACTCCTATCGGGTCGTTTGCATGGGAAGCCCAGTCAACCTTTGAACCCTCCACCATAAGGAAAAATCCTTTTTCATTTTTGCTCAGAACACTAATAGCTTTCTCTGTCATTTCCGCAAGAGAGGGCTGCTTTGAAGTATCTCTGTCCATTTCATAGGAAAGATCCTTCGGAGCGAACATACCCCAGATTTTTGAGCTTGTGGAATTTTTCATTTCCTCGGGTGTGGTTATGTAATCGTAACCCATGTCCTTTAATTCATCAACAAGGTTTTCTCCGTCTTTTCTGCCTTCAGGTTTTAAATAATACTCACCGGAGCCGAGAACAACATCAATATCCTGATATACTTCCTGCTCACTTAAATTGTCATAATTCTTTCTGCTCGGGTCGTGTGATGAAAAATCAGCCGGGGTTGCGTGCATAATTTCTGATGTTGCAATAAGTCCGGTACTTTTGCCTAGCAGCTGTGCTGCCTCAAGAATACTTGCAACGGGTTTTCTCTTGTCCGTTTCCGCAAGCAGCTTCATACCCGGCATTGTGTTAACATCGGGGAGAACACCTACAAAGCCGGTGTGCGACTTAAAGCCTGTTGCGTATGCCGTTCCCGATGGTGCAGAATCTGCAATGGGTGCGTCAGACGAATATGTTCTAACAAGACCGCATGCCATTTCATCAACCGCCAACGGTTCGCCCTTATACCAACGTGCAAGCGTGGTGTCTGTAACCGACTGACCGTCCGGAATCATAATAATAATGTTTTTTGTCTGTGGATTGTTTGCGACAAAAGTATCTGATTCCGCTGATACTGTAACTGCCGCATCTGCTCCGAAAATCATGGATGTTGCCAATAGAAATGATAGTATTTTCTTCATCTTTTTTTCCTCCTTAATGACATCTTTGTCATGCTATTTTTTGTGCTTTACCGCACAATATTATTTTAACAAATGTATGTTAATTCTGATACCATAACCGAGTAAATTTTAAGCAAAATAGGAATAATTTAAGGTATACTTACAATAGATATTTCTAAAATAATAATATAGTTTATATAAAATTCGCCATTTCTCTACATATTTTTACATAGATTTTACATAGATGTGATAGCAGATTTTACATAGAAAAGCATATAATTAATAATGTATAAGAATATATTTTGTGTTTTATATTAAAGAGTACAGAGGTAAAATATGTTACTGCAATGGTTAAAATCCGTTTTAGAAGAAAAACGAATGACGAAAATCAACTATAATGAGAAAGGTGATATTGAAATGAAAAACGCAACGTATTATGAAAACAGAGAACTATCATGGCTTAAGTTTAATGAGCGTGTTTTAAATGAAGCAGGTAACCCTGAAGTGCCACTTGCACAACGGCTTTCATTTGCCGCTATTTATCAGTCTAATTTAGATGAATTTTATATGGTAAGAGTCGGATCTCTTACAGATAGGCAGAAAATCAACAAGGACGAAAAGGAAAACAAAACAGGTATGACGCCAAAAGAGCAAATAAATGCCATTTTAAAAAGAACAAAAGAATTGGAAGTCAAAAAAGCGCGTATATATGAACAGCTTATGGGTGAGCTTGAGCCACAAGGAATAAGACTTATTAATTTTAATAAGCTTTCTAAAGAGGAAGGAGAGGGATTGGAAAAATATTTTAATCGTCATATTGCACCATTTCTGTCTCCAATGATTATCAGCAAGCAACAACCGTTTCCCTTTTTTAATAACAAAACGTTATATGCCATTGTTCTCTTAAATACCGCAAAAGGAAAAACTAAAATAGGAGTAGTTCCTTGTGAGAACAGCGTGTTCAAAAGACTGATTGAAATTCCTACTCGTCCCGGCACTTTTATGCTGTGTGAGGAATTGATTTTGCATTTTGTGTATAAGCTATTTTCAAAGTATACAATAAGCGAAAAAACAGTCATAAGAGTAACACGCAATGCTGATATTGACACTGAAAATTTCAATGATGATAATCTTGATTACAGAGATATGATGGGTAAGCTTATAAAAAAACGTACAAGATTAAATCCTGTGAGAGTTGAAATTACACGTGATATAGATAATAATATGAAGTCAGAAATAGCAAAATATATAGGAGTATCGGAAAAACATATTATAAAGTCAGACACACCTTTGGATTTATCTTTTGGTTTTTTACTGCAAAACTATTTAAGAGAAAAACCAGAATTGTTTTATGAAAAGCGAACTCCGAGAATAACCCCCGAACTCAATATGAAGGAAAGCATAATAAGTCAGGTTGAGAAAAAAGATGTTTTGCTTTCATATCCTTTTGAGAGTATGAAACCGTTTCTTACAATGCTTCACGAGGCTGCAGAGGATGAGAACGTTGTTTCCATTAAGCTTACATTATATCGTGTAGCAGAACGAAGTAAAATAATTGAAACGCTTATTGAGGCTGCTGAAAATGGTAAAGAAGTAGTGGTTATGGTTGAGCTTCGTGCAAGATTTGATGAAGAAAATAATATAGAAGTTTCAAGAATGTTAGAGGATGCAGGATGCCGGATTATATACGGTTTAGGTAAATATAAAGTACATTCTAAATTATGTTTGATAACAAAAAGTACAGATGAAGGTTTTTCCTATATCGCACAGGTTGGAACGGGTAATTACAACGAAAAGACATCAAAGCAATACACAGACCTTTCATTGCTTACTGCAAATCAGGAGCTTGGTGCTGAAATTTCAAATGTATTTAACGCATTAATGCTCGGTGAAACGATTGAAAAAACTAATCATCTGCTCGTTGCTCCGAAAATGATGCAAAACAAAATCATTGAAATGATAGATAATGAAATAGATAAAGCAACATCAGGACAGAGTTCATATATCGGAATTAAAATAAATTCCCTTACAGATAAGGATATTATAGACAAACTGATAGAAGCGTCAAAAGCAGGTGTTCATATTGATTTGATTGTACGAGGCATTTGTTGTTTAAGGCCCGGCATTGAAGGCGTGACAGATAATATCAATATCATAAGCATAGTTGGCAGATTTTTGGAGCATTCCCGTATATACCGTTTTGGAACGTGCGATGACGAAAAAATATATATATCATCAGCAGACTTTATGACAAGAAATACAATAAGACGAGTTGAAGTTGCGACACCTATATATGACGAGGCTGTACGCAACAGAATTCGTCATATATTCGATGTTGCTTTAAGCGATAATGTCAAAGGTAAAAGAATGTTATCCGACGGAACGTACTCTGATATATTTACAGATAAAGAAAAAATCAATTCACAAGAAGTATTTTATCAGGAAGCGTATGATGCTGAGGCAAAAGGTTGAGAAAGGAACATATAAAATGAAAGTAGGATTGTTAACAAGCGGCGGAGATTGCCAGGCATTAAATGCAGCAATGCGAGGTGTAGTAAAGGCACTGTATGAAAATGTGAATAATATTGAAATCATTGGTTTTGAGGACGGATATAAGGGGTTAATATATAATAATTTCCATAAAGTTAAGCCATCAGAATTTTCTGGGATCTTGACAAAGGGAGGAACGATTTTAGGCACTTCAAGACAGCCATTTAAAAGGATGAATGTACCTGATGAAAATGGTCTGGATAAGGTTGAGGCAATGAAAAAGAACTATAAAAATCTTGGTCTTGATTGTTTGGTTATTTTAGGCGGAAACGGCACCCATAAGACAGCAAACCTATTAAGCAATGAAGGATTAAATATTGTAACACTTCCAAAGACGATAGATAATGATATATGGGGTACAGACATCACTTTCGGGTTTCAGAGTGCTGTTGATGTTGCCACCCATGCAATTGACTGCATACACACAACAGCCGCATCTCACGGCAGGGTGTTTATTGTCGAGATTATGGGACATAAGGTAGGACATTTAACATTACATGCCGGTATTGCCGGAGGTGCAGATATTATTCTTATTCCTGAAATCCCTTATGATTTGGATAAGATTATTGATGCAATAGAAAAAAGAGATAAAGCAGGAAAACGCTTTACAATTCTTGCGGTTGCGGAAGGTGCTATATCAAAAGAGGATGCTTTAATTTCAAAAAGGGAGTATAAGAAAAAACTGAAAAATTCAAAATATCCGTCAGTAGCGTATGAAGTCGCAGATAGAATTAAAGAAAAAACGGGTAAGGAAATTCGCATAGCTGTGCCTGGGCACACTCAAAGAGGCGGAGCACCCTGCCCTTATGACAGAGTAATATCTACAAGGTTTGGTGCGGCGGCGGCAGAATTGATTATAAACGGAGAATACGGAAATATGGTTGCTATGGTCAATGGAGAGATCAAAAGCGTACCCCTCGGTAATGTCGCAGGTAAATTAAAAACCGTTGATGCAGAATCATCTGTAATTAAAGAGGCAAAAGCAATCGGCATTTCATTTGGTGATTAATATTCCCAACATAATACCACACTTTTTAACTAAACTTCCCGGTCCAAACAAGCACTTTTATATTTTAACAAGGAGCTGAATGGATTTAGATGCAGAATTCGCAAAACGAAGTGAAATGCGGATTTATTCGCATTTCACCTTGCCCGACGGCGTACGTTGGTACTCCGAGGGTGAGTTTTGCGGATAGTTCAAAGGCATTAAATGCAAGAAATCCGCAAAAAAATGCGGATTTCAACGTCAATTTCTTATATAAAATTTAACAGGCATTGATTTGATGCCATTTTAAGCCTTTGAACGGTCTGTGCTAAATGCAACAGCTCCTCATATTTTTATCTTAAAATTATATCCTGTCTTGCAGGGCCATTAGATACAATCTTAATCGGCACTTCAAGCTCATTTTCAATAAATTCGATATAATTACGGCAGTTTTCGGGTAAATCATCATACTTTGTTATACCGCGTATATCGCTCTTCCAGCCCGGCAATACCTTTAGTACAGGCTTCGCCTTTTCAAGCTTGCCCGTTGTCGGGAAGTCTTTTGTAACCTCGCCGTCTATTTCATAGCCTACGCATACGGGAATTTCATCAAGATATCCCAACGCATCAAGCACGGTAAATGCAACAGATGTTGCACCCTGTACACGACAGCCGTAACGTGATGCCACACAGTCAAACCAACCCATACGTCTCGGTCTGCCTGTTGTTGCACCATACTCACCGCCGTCACCGCCGCGGCGTCTTAACTCGTCTGCCTCTTCACCGAATATCTCCGAGACAAACGCACCTGCTCCTACAGCCGATGAATACGCCTTAACAACAGTTATTATCTCCTTAATCTCATAAGGCGGTACACCTGCACCTATTGCACCGTAGCCGGCAAGAGTAGATGATGATGTAGTCATTGGATATATACCGAAATCAGGATCCTTCAATGAGCCAAGCTGACCCTCCAGAAGAATTGTTTTGCCCGACTTAACCGCATCGTGCATAAATTTAACCGAGTCGATAACATAAGGCTTTATCATTTCAGCGTAACGCTTACACGTTGCAAAAAGCTCATTTGCATCAAGTAACGGCTTATGATAAACATGCTCAAGCATAAGATTTTTTACTTCAAGCACGTTATTGATTTTCTCTTTTAGTCTGTCCTCCTCGAACAGTTCCCATACCTGAAAACCTATCTTAGCAAACTTATCCGAGAAGAATGGTGCAATACCTGATTTTGTTGAGCCGAACTGACGGTCTGAAAGTCTTTCCTCCTCATAAGTATCAAATAATTTATGATACGGCATAAGTACCTGTGCTCTTTCAGATACAACAATATTCGGACGAGGTACACCCTTTGATACAACTTCTTCAATCTCATTTACAAGCTGTTCTATATCGAGTGCAACGCCATTGCCTATCATATTTGTCACATTCTGATTGAATGAACCTGAAGGCAAAAGATGAAGTGCAAACTTACCATAATCATTTACGATAGTATGTCCTGCGTTAGCTCCGCCCTGGAAACGTACTACTATATCGGCATCAGCTGCGAGCATATCGGTAATCTTACCTTTACCCTCATCGCCCCAACACGCACCTACTACTGCTTTAACCATTATACGATACCCCTTTCGTAAAATCAAACATGTATCTCAACTTCTATTCCGAGAAGCTCTTTATTTTCTTCAAGAATAGGTGATATTACTTCGTTTATGAAATCTTCAACCTGTTGCGGTGAACGTCCGACAAAGTTAGCCGGTTTCATAACTGCGTTAATTTCGTCTATTGAAAGTCCGAAGGACTTATCGTTTGCAATAAGCTCTGCAAGGTTATTATCTTTACCCTCGACCTTAACATTACGGCCTGCTTCCATTGAATACTGACGGATTTTTTCGTGCAGTTCCTGACGGTCTCCGCCCTTCTTAACAGCGTCCATCATAATATTCTCTGTTGCCATAAACGGAATTTCGGCCATAAATTGCTTTGTTATAACCTTATCGTATACTACAAGTCCGTCAACTACGTTTATATACAAATTCAAAATCGCATCGACAGCAAGGAATGCTTCGGGTACGCTTATTCGCTTATTTGCACTGTCATCGAGAGTTCTCTCAAACCACTGTGTAGAAGCAGTAATAGCAGGATTAAGAGCATCTACAATAACGTATCTTGCAAGAGAGCCTATTCTCTCACAACGCATAGGATTACGCTTGTACGCCATAGCCGACGAGCCTATCTGCGACTTTTCAAACGGTTCTTCAATCTGCTTCAGATGCTGAAGCAGTCTTATATCATTTGAGAACTTATATGCACTCTGTGCAATTGAGCTTAGAACATTGAGCATCTGTGAATCGAGCTTTCTCGGATATGTCTGACCGCTTACAGCAAAGGTTGAGTCATAACCCATTTTAGTGGCTATCTTCCTGTCAAGCTCCTTGCATTTCTCATGATCGCCGTCAAACAGCTCCATAAAGCTTGCCTGTGTACCTGTTGTACCCTTACAGCCTAAAAGCTTTGCCTTAGACAGCTGATAGTTTACATCCTCAAGGTCCATTACCAAATCTTCAAGCCAAAGTGTAGCACGCTTACCGACAGTAGTAGGCTGTGCAGGCTGAAAATGTGTAAATGCAAGACAAGGCAAATTCTTATACTCGTTTGCAAACTTTGAAAGCTCTGCTATAAGACAAACGAGCTTTTTCTTTACAAGCTCTAACGCCTCTGTCATTATAATAATATCAGTATTATCGCCAACGTAACAGCTTGTAGCACCAAGATGTATTATGGGCTTTGCAGACGGGCATTGTACACCGTATGCGTATACGTGTGACATTACATCGTGACGTACTTCCTTTTCACGAGCCTTAGCAACATCGTAGTTGATGTCATAAATATGCTCTTTCATTTGAGCAATCTGCTCATCTGTTATATTAAGCCCAAGCTCCTGTTCACTCTCTGCAAGAGCAATCCACAGCTTACGCCATGTTGAAAACTTTTTATCGGGTGAAAAAATGTATTGCATCTCTTTTGATGCGTATCTTGAATTTAACGGACTCTCGTAAGTGTCTGTTGACATATTCGTAGTTCTCCTTTGTTATTATTAAACTAATCCTATTCTCTTTGCAACCTCTATATATGCTTCCTCAACATCACCAAGGTCACGGCGGAATCTATCTTTATCCAGCTTAGCATGGGTTGTAGCGTCCCAAAGACGGCATGTGTCAGGTGAAATTTCATCAGCAAGAATAATCTTACCGTCAGACGTCTTACCAAACTCAATTTTAAAATCAACAAGCTCTATATTAACCTTTGCAAAGAATGACTTTAAAAAGTCGTTTATCTTGAATGTCAAATCTGAAATAGTTTCAAGGTCCTCCTTTGTAGCGGCACCTATAGCTGTGATATGATAGTCGTTAATCATCGGGTCATCAAGAGCATCGTCCTTTAAGCAGTATTCAAGTGTTGCGTTTTTCAAAACTGTGCCCTCTTCAACGCCAAAACGCTTTGAAAAGCTACCTGCTGCAATGTTTCTGATGATAACCTCAAGCGGAACAATCGTAACCTTTCTTACAACTGTCTCACGGTCTGAAAGCTCCTCTACGAAATGAGTGGGTATACCCTCTTTTTCCATCTTTTCCATAAGGAAGTTGGACATTCTGTTATTTATAACGCCCTTACCTGCAATTGTGCCTTTCTTTTTGCCATTAAATGCGGTAGCGTCGTCCTTATAATCTACTATGTACAGATTTTCATCCTCAGTAGTATATACCTTCTTTGCTTTTCCCTCATAGAGCAGTTCTTTCTTTTCCATTTCAAGCCATTCCTTTCAATTTAAAAAATTAATCAAAATACACTAAACGTATTCAAAACAATACGCCTTTTATATTATATACCAAAACATTCATAAAATCAAGAAAAATTTTAAAAGTTCTTTACTAATGACAATATTTATGGTAAAATAACAATAATAGTGACAAAAACAGACATTTATTTGTAAGGTCTGAAATTGATTTTGAAGGAATTTACGTGAAATATATACATTACATAAAATTCACGTCGAATTTATGCCCGCACAAGGCGACGGAATGGAGACTATTATGATATACAGCGAAGATATAAACAAGGTTTGTGCTTTATGCACACATTCAACGGCAATACCCGAAAATGATGAGGAAATGTATTGCTGTATTTACAAGAAAAATACAACCGCCACAAAGGGCGGCTGTAAAAAATTCAAGTATGATATTTTCAAAAAGAAAGTCCATCGCAAACGCCGTCTGAAAACTGAATTTGACGCCGAGGATTTCAAGCTTTAAAACTTATATTTACCCTCATCTATAAATCTCGCCATAGCTTCTCTTACAGAGAGTATGTCCTCTCTGTATGTAACGCCGTACCATTTTTCATTAGTATGAAGCACCTTAACGGGTTTATTTTCCTCCACTATTCTCTTACTTATTACCGAAGGCAGGAAACTCTCTGATTTCGGCACTGCTATACTTTCGTCAAGGAACAGTTTGAATTCTTTTTCTATGTACGGGAAAATATCAGGTGCTAACCCCCACATATTCATTGATACAATACTGTCAAGTGGTACACCCGAGTTTTTATCGAGTGCCGTATGCTCTGTCACACTTTTAAGGTATCCGTTTTCAAGCTCACAAACACCGCGTGATACTGTTCCGTTCTCTGTTATTGTATTACCAAGCTCATAGCCTACCATACACATTCCCTCGTTTTTAACAAGCTCGTTATGAATTATGGAATATGAGCTTTTGCCATAGAAATCATCAGCGTTTATAACGGCAAAGGGAGATGATATAACGTCTTTTGCACATAAAACAGCATGGGCTGTTCCCCACGGTTTTACACGTTCCTCGGGTACGCTGTAGCCTTCAGGAAGCTTATCAAGCTCTTGGAATACGTAGTCAACATCAATCATTTTTTCGATACGTTTGCCTACAACCTCACGAAATTCCTTTTCAATTGCTTTTTTTATGATAAAAACAGCCTTGTTAAAACCTGCTTCTACTGCATCATAGACTGAAAAGTCAAGTATAATCTCGCCGTTAGGCCCAATAGGCTCAATCTGTTTTAGTCCGCCGAAACGACTGCCCATCCCTGCGGCCATAACTAAAAGCTCTGTGTTCATTTTAAAAACTCCTTTTTATTTTATTTTACCAAATTCGTTCTTATATGTCAAGTCTTATAATTATATTATAACGGTATCAAAAGCAAATATCAATATGCTTTCAGTTTTATTTTATATAATTTCAGACATCGAAAAAAAACCGTCCCTTATCGGAACGGTTTGATTTTTAACAAGCCTGAAATTAATCCTCAACCTTGATTACTTCTTTACCCTTATACTGTCCGCAGCTTGGGCAAACTCTGTGAGGCAACTTTAGCTCGTGACACTGTGGGCATTCAACCAAATTGGGGGCTGTAAGCTTCCAGTTAGCACGTCTTTTATCTCTTCTGGCTTTTGAAACTTTATTCTTAGGTACTGCCATTAGTTACACCTCCATTAAAATAACAACACTCTATCTACTTATTTGTCGGATTTATTCTCCGATTTATTCAGTATATCTGCTAACGCCTGCCAACGAGGATCTATATACGTATTATCGCAGTCACATTTGCCCTTATTCAGATTTTGACCGCAAACAGGGCATAACCCCTTGCAATCATCACTGCATAAGTATCTGCCTGATATATTCATCAGAAAATGGTCTGCAATTATATCGTCAAGTTCGATATCGCAACCGTCAAACAGGATAATATCTTCGGACTCTGCCTCTGTCTCATCACGTTGCGAGAGAAGCTCGTGTACATCAAATTCAATATCCGTCTCAAGTTCATCAAGACATCTTGAACATTCTGTTTTCATTCGTCCTTTAACATCAGCCTCAAGAGTAAGCGACTGACCGTTATTGTATATTCTGCCTTTTACTTTCAGTGGTTCGTCAAATCTGTAGAGTTCGCCAAGGAACTCCGCATCGGCAAAGCCGACCTCATCGTCAATCTTAACCTCTGCACCCGTTACCTTTATAACCGACGATAAATCTACTTTCATATATGGACCTCCGAAATAACCCTGTAAGCATTAGCAAAAAATTTGAGAGTATTGATTACTTCAATTCAACCTTAGCACCAGCCTCTTCAAGCTCAGCCTTAATCTTCTGAGCCTCTTCTGCCGGGCAAGCCTCTTTGATTGTTGAAGGAGCGCCGTCTACTGCAGCCTTTGCTTCCTTAAGACCAAGACCTGTGATATTCTTAACGATCTTGATAACGTTCATCTTTGAAGCACCAGCCTCAGCCAATACTACGTCGAACTCTGTCTTTTCTTCTGCTGCTGCACCACCTTCAGCTGCACCGCCAGCTACCATAACCGGAGCTGCTGCTGATACGCCGAATTCTTCTTCCATCATCTTTACTAACTCTGCTACTTCAAGTAACTTTAATTCCTTGATTGAATCAAGAATTGCATTTAAATCTGCCATTGTATTATCCTCCTATAGATACTATTTTTTTAAATTATTCTGCCGGAGCTTCTTCTGCTGCCGGTGCCTCCTCTGCGGGAGCTTCTTCTGTTGCCGGAGCTTCTTCTGCTACCGGTGCTGCCTCCTCTGCTGCAGGTGCTTCCTCTGCGGGAGCCTCCTCTGCTGCAGGAGCATTTTTAGCGATAAGATCTGCGATCTCTACGCCGCCATCTGCGATAGTTGCAAGCAATCTTGCAAGTCCGCTGATCGGTGACTGCAAGCTACCCATCATCTTAGCGATCAATGTCTCAAAGTTCGGTGTAGCCGCAAGCTTCTTGATTTCATCAAGACTCATCACTGAGCCATCCATGAAACCGCCCTTTATTTCAAGCTTTTCATTTCCCTTTGCATAATCTGCAAGAACCTTTGCCGGAGCAACTGCATCCTCTGTAGATACTGCAAGAGCTGTCGGGCCATGTAGTACTTCATCAAGTCCTTCAAGACCTATTTCCTCAACTGCACGCTTCAGAATTTTGTTCTTGATAACGAAATACTTTACGTTTGCTTCACGAAGCTTATTACGAAGGTCAGTATCCTCAGCAACGTTCAAACCTCTGTAGTCAACTAAGACACCTGTCTGTGTGTTCTTCAAAAGTTCAACTGCCTCTGCAACCTGAGCCTTTTTAGCTTCTAAAACTTGTGCGTTTGGCATAACTGTTTTCACCTCCTGATGTTTTGGTTTATGCCTTTAATAAATAAAGGCTCCTTGCCGTAGACGCAAAGAGCCATAAAATCCATAATATGAATCTATAAAATGCCTCGGTGGGACTTACGGATTGCTCCTGCCGACTGTCTACGGTTTTCAACTATGACAGTATATCATAAATATACATAGTTGTCAAGTAAAATTTAGAAAAATTTTATTTAGCCTAACTTAGCCTGATTAATCTTTATTCCAGGTCCCATAGTTGATGCTACAACTACGCTCTTAAGGTACTGACCTTTTGCTGCTGATGGCTTAGCCTTAATGATTGCGCCCATCAAAGCATCAAAGTTCTCATTAAGTTTTTCAGCACCGAATGATGCCTTGCCTATCGGGCAGTGAATGATGTTTGTCTTATCAAGACGATACTCAATCTTACCTGCCTTAATTTCCTTAACAGCCTTTTCTACATCCATTGTAACTGTACCTGCCTTTGGTGACGGCATAAGACCCTTAGGACCTAAAACCTTACCCAAACGACCAACAACACCCATCATATCGGGAGTTGCAACAACTACGTCGAAATCAAACCAGTTTTCGCCCTGGATTTTATCAACCAATTCCATCTCGCCTACGTAATCAGCGCCTGCTGCTTTTGCTTCCTCAGCCTTAGCACCCTTTGCAAACACCAAAACCTTTGCACTCTTACCTGTACCGTGCGGAAGAACGATTGCACCTCTTACCTGCTGATCGGCATGTCTTGAGTCAACACCAAGCTTAACGTGAACTTCAACTGTCTCATCAAACTTTGCTTTCGCTGTTTCTGTAACGAGCTTCATAGCTTCATTTGTATCATAAAGCTTTGACTTATCTACAAGCTTAACGCTTTCCTTGTACTTTTTACCTCTGAACATTTCAAAATCCTCCTTCGTGGTTATACGAGAAACCTCTCTCCCACTTATACTCTTTACCTAATATTAGTCGCCTACAACTACGCCCATACTTCTGCAAGTACCGGCAATCATGCTAACGGCTGCTTCAAGTGATGCTGCATTCAAGTCAGGCATCTTTGTCTTTGCAATTTCCTCAACGTCAGCCTTAGAAATTGTTGCAACCTTTGTCTTGTTGGGTACGCCTGAACCACTCTGTATCTTACAAGCCTTCTTGATAAGAACAGCTGCCGGCGGAGTCTTTGTGATGAACGAGAATGAACGGTCAGCATAAACGGTAATAACTACCGGAATAATTAAACCTGCATCCTTTGCTGTTTTTTCGTTAAATTCCTTAGTAAACTGCATAATGTTTACACCATGCTGACCCAAAGCGGGACCAACGGGTGGTGCCGGTGTAGCTTTGCCGGCCGGAATTTGTAATTTGATATAACCTGCTACCTTCTGTGCCATTACGGCCACCTCCTTAATTAATTATAGCGTCCTTGCGCTATTGTGGTAATACGGACATTTCGTCCTCCCACTGTTACCAGAGGGACGGCGTTTTTTACGCCTATATTTATAAAGAGCATGCTCTATATAAAACAAATTATTGAACTTCGGCAACCTGAGTATGGTTTATTTCAACCGAAGTTTCTCTGCCGAACATTGAAACGGTTACCCAAAGAGTACCTGTCTCATTGTCGATTTTCTCAACATTTCCCGAAAAGCCTTCCATGGGGCCTGACTTAATCTCAACAAGATCACCGACGGCAAACTTAACCGCCTCACGGCGAACAGTCTCAACACCCATTCTTGCAATCTCAACATCTGTAAGCGGAACGGGCTTAGAGCCGGGGCCGACAAATCCTGTAACACCGCGTGTATTACGTACGACGTACCAGCTTTCCTCGTTCATAACCATTTTGATTACAACATAGCCTGGGAAAATCTTTCTTTGAACTATTTTTTCTTTATCACCGTGTTTTTCAATAACATCCTCGACAGGGACACGAATATCCATGATCATATTCTCAAGGCCACGGTTTTCTACAGTTTTCTCTATGCTCTCTTTTACCTTATTCTCATAACCCGAATAAGTATGAGCAACGTACCATTTTGCTTCTTCAGCCATGTAAATCGCTCCTTTCGACTAATAAACAACCATTTTCCTTTAACTTAGAATAAATTAAGGAACGCTTGTCTTAGTCCGCCAAAAGCGAGGTCACATACAAAAAGGAACACAGCCACGATTATTATAAATACGACAATGATACCCGTATTATTTTTAATCTGTGATTTAGACGGCCACGTAACCTTCTTAAGCTCAGCCTTGGTATCCTTTAAATACTTTACCAATTTAGCCATACTGATTACTCCTTTTAAAACCTAATTACTTTGTTTCCTTATGTGTTGTATGCTTTTTGCAGAAACGGCAATACTTGTTCATTTCAAGTCTGTCCGGATCATTCTTCTTATTTTTCATTGTGTTGTAGTTTCTCTGCTTACATTCCTGACAAGCCAAAGTTATTTTAACTCTCATTTTTCTACCTCCGTTTAAATTTTAGTCCATCTTTTTGCTGAAAAAAGCACAGCAAAAAAAAAGAACCTTTTTCTATCGGTTCAATTCTAACACATATACAAATGAATGTCAAGTGTTTTTTTCAAGTTTTTACGAATTTTATTCCTTTTTTATATGAAAATTATCATAAAGAACCGTTAATTAGTGATTTTTGTATGATAACAGGAGTTTTTGTTATCATACAAATTCACACATAACCGAGTTTGATACATCACGACCTCTGTCGGTAAGCTTGTAAAATCCGCCATCTTTCGCCATAAGACCAAGGTTTGTAAATTTATCAAGTGTCATCTGCCATATATCACAGGGATATACTCCGAACCGGTTGTAAAACTCATCGGTGTTGACTCCTTCATTTTTACGAAGTCCCAGCATCATAAATTCGCCCATCTTATCGTTACGTGAAAGCTGCACCTCATCAACACGTGTCACACCCTTTAAATATTCAGACAAATCAGACGTATTGTAATAACGGACATTGCCCACATAAGAATGTGCCGCAACTCCTATACCTATATACTCATCACAATTCCAGTATTTAAGATTATGCTTTGACTCAAATCCCGATTTAGCGTAATTTGAAATTTCATATTGATTAAAGCCACACTCTGCTAACAGTTTTCCCGTAAGCTTGTATAAATCTCGGTCATAATCATCATCAGGTGTCTTATATATTCCATTATCGTACTTTTCTTTTATTGGGGTATTTTCCTCAATAATAAGGCTGTAAACACTAATATGTGTTATAGGCAGGCTTAATGCAGTGTCAAGCGTTTGTCTTAAACTTTTCTCCGTTTGAAAAGGTAGTGATTGCATAAGGTCAATGCTTATATTTCTAAACCCTTCATTATATAAAGTATTAACTGTATCATACGCAGTTTTCGAGTTGTGGATACGTCCTACCGCCTTAAGCTCACAATCATTAAATGACTGTACACCCACACTC
Organism: Clostridiales bacterium; assembly: GCA_029226065.1. Classification (GTDB taxonomy): domain Bacteria; phylum Bacillota; class Clostridia; order UBA1381; family UBA1381; genus Ornithomonoglobus. The sequence continues at coordinate 3,291 of JAQXXM010000134.1, read as the reverse complement.
GCCCTGTTCACTCCCCCCATAAGCATTGCCTGTATTTTTTCAGCAGATACAGTTCCGGGATTTATTTCCATTGTCCATTCAGCATTGCGGTCAATATTGAAATTGTCGCTTATACCATAGCACAGCATCTCTATTTGCTTTGGAGAAAGTATCGACGGTGTTCCGCCGCCGATAAATACTGTATCAACATCGGTATCTTTATAGGTTTTCATTTCCGCTGATAATGCATAAATGTATTCGTCAAAATATTCATTGCAGTCCGAAAAAGATACAAAATCGCAATAATCGCATTTTTTCACGCAAAACGGTATGTGAACATATAATCCTTTCAAAACAAACCCGCCTCTTTTCTAAAAAAATAAGGGGCTGATGTTTCAGCCCCTCTTTTCCTTTACGCAAGCTTTGCAAGCTTAACAGCCAACTGTGACTTTTTTCTTGCAGCCTTGTTCTTGTGCAATATACCGTGAGCTACGCCTTGGTCAAGCTTCTTAACGGCATCATTGAACATTGCTGTTGCTGTAGCCTTGTCTGCTGCTTCAACTGCTGCTTCAAACTTCTTTATAGCTGTCTTAAGAGCAGTCTTACGAGCTGTGTTCAGGGCAGTCTTTTTCTCGATTACCTTAACACGTTTTTTTGCTGATTTAATGTTCGGCAAAGTTTACACCTCCACAAATTTAATAGATAATACTATAACAGTATACTACATTCGGGATAAAATTTCAAGTCTTTTTTTTAATTTTTTTGAAATTTTTTAATTTTTGTGAATTAGTGTATTTTATACCACCATATATAGCCTTTTTTATAAAAATCCACCAAATAGAACTATACTTCACAAATAGAATAGAAGTAATTGAGGCTTTTGAACTCCTTATCACAATGGACACTTACATATTTTTCGGTAATACTGTTAAAAGCCATCAGTACGTCATTATCTGCAACAGAAAAGGAAAGCATCTTTTTATCATTGCAATACGCAACATAGCGCATAAGTGCCAAAAGCGGTTTTTCAACTTTTACATCTCCGGCCCTGTGATGTTGACGGCATACAAGCGTTCCGCGATCTATACTGAAATACTCTCCATCATTACCGCACTCACCGCAAGCGTCAAGCTTCGGTAAATATCCGCCTATAGACATCAACTTCAGTTCGTAAACACTTTTCAGCTTTATCAGCTCCTCATTGCGGTATGCCGCAGCATAAACAGCATTTAACAGTAACGCTAAAATACGTTTATCGGGATTTGCCTCACCTAATATTGAATACGTTACCTCCGCAAGATATGAAAGCAATGACAGTTTTTTTATATCCTCGCTTACGGGATAAAATCCGTCTATTATATCTGCTGAAGTTGCAGTCATTATATCGCCGCGTGATTGTCGGAGCTTAAAATCTCCATAAGAAAACATTTGGAATGCCGCAGCATTTGATGTTTTCTTTCCTCGTACACCGTAGCGTACTGCTTTAATTATACCATCCGTCTCTGTAAATATCCACAGCATACGGTGTGCATCGCCGTAATCTGCCTGTTTTATTATTATCCCTCTGTATACTAAATCCTGCATCAGATTAATTCATCATCGTCCTTGTAGCCGAAATTCTTTATAAGGAAATCACTGTTACGCCAATCATCCTTTATCTTAACCCAAAGCTCAAGATATACTTTTTTATCAAGCATTTTTTCAATATCGGCACGTGCCATTGTTCCTATCTTCTTGAGCATTTCACCGTTTTTGCCTATTATAATTCCCTTATGAGTCTTTCTCTCACAGCATATTGTTGCATTTATTTCGGTTATTTTGGGTTTTTCCTTCATTTTTGTAATCTCAATCGCTATACCGTGAGGTACTTCCTTATCGAGCAACCATAGCATTTTTTCTCTTATTATCTCCGCCGCAATAGCTTTTTCAGGCTGGTCAGTAACTGTATCCTCATCATAGAACATAGGTCCTTCCTCAAGGTGTTCAGTTATGGCATCAATGAGACCGTCAACACCGTCATTCATTTTAGCGCTGATAGGAATAATTGCGTCAAAATCGTTCATACTTGAAAAATCCGCAATCATAGGCAGCAGATTTTCTTTTTTTACAAGGTCAACCTTGTTGATAATAAGTATGCACGGTATACCTATCTTGCCGATATTTTCGGCAATCTCACGTTCCATATCACGAATACCTTTTGTAGCGTCTACAACAAACAGCACCACATCCGTATCACGCATACTCTCCTTTGCCGTTTTTACCATATATTCACCAAGCTTGTTATGCGGATTATGTATTCCGGGTGTATCGGTGAATATAATCTGCTCATTTGGTGTTGAATAGATAGCAAGTATTTTATTTCGTGTAGTCTGCGGCTTATCGGATATTATAGCAATCTTTTGTCCCGCTATTGTATTTAAAAGTGTGGATTTTCCCACATTCGGCATACCTATTATGGCGCAAAAACCTGATTTGAATTTGTTTTTCATTCTTTTCTCCTATTTAATAAATGTTTTTCAGTCTCTTGTTATTCCTAACGCATTCAAGGCAATATCCTGTTTTTCTATCATCATTTTTTCACCAACAGGATCATCTACGTGATCATACCCTAAAAGATGCAGCATAGAATGAGCCGTCAAAAATGCAAGCTCACGGCGAAGGGAATGTCCGAACTCCTGTGCCTGCTCTTTAGCCCTCTCAATTGATATTACAATATCTCCCAGCAATACAAGTCCGTTCTCCGTTTCATATTCCACATCTGTCTCATCATCGCAAAACTCCAGCATCGGGAACGACAAAACATCTGTAGGACGATCAATATTTCTGTAGTCACGATTAATTTCACGTATACCCTCATTGTCTGTAAAGGTGAAGCTTATCTCTGCATCAAAATTACATTCTTCATTTTTCATTATCTCACAGCATACACGGTTCAGCTCATTTATTTGTTGCTCTGAGATTTCTTCATCAGTTTCATTTTCTAATATAAATTCTACCATTGTTATTTCCTTATTAGTTTATTGTATAAATGTACTCGGTTTTAGAGAAGCGAGCAGATTGTGCTTTTCGGTAAGCGATGCGTACTCAATGTACTCAAGCGCACCGAAAGGTGCAAGATGCGACGCTTACCTACCCATTCCTCACGGAAAAGAGAAGCGAGCAGATTGTGCTTTTCGGCAATCGATGCGTACTCAATGTACTCGAGCGAGCCGAAAGGCGCAAGATGCGATGCTTATCTTTTTCGTGAGGCGTCATAGCGTGCGTACGCCTTAATAATCTCTTGCACTAACGGATGTCGTACAACGTCTTTTT
>JAQXXM010000133.1 GCA_029226065.1 Clostridiales bacterium | reverse complement strand
AATGTGAAGCTTGCTAAAACTCCGGCATTATATAAACAGTACAGCAAACAGGGCATAAGCAGTATGAGAGTATTTGCAACCTTGCTTTGCCTGAAGCATGTTTTACCGGATGACAGACATTGGAAGGATTTTGTTGACTTGGTTGAAAATCTACTTGATAAATATTTCCATGTGAAGATTGAGGCGATGGGATTTCCTGAAAATTGGAAGGAGATACTTATTAAATAAATATTAGGTCCAATGAGGTATAAATATGTCGAATCAATCAGATGAAGAAATCAAGTACTTATTAGATATTATAAATGATGTTCAATACCATAAACAACGTTTTAAATTGATGTGTGGAGAGGATAGGTGTGTTTTTGGAGTTGTATCTGGTAAAGAAGCCCTTGGACCTGCTCCTTTTAGTAAGCTAATGAAATATAAAACTCTTTACGATACATTAAGAGATTTAGACTATAAAATAAAAATTTCATTTTGTAAAGCTATTGAACTTGCTTATTCAGATGCATTCAATGAATTTAGTTTGATTGAAGAAAGTACAACTTCACTATTACTTATTCACTATGAGTTGACAATTATATCAAAATATGGTATAATAAACGCAGTAAGACTTGCTGTGCAAGTCTGGACGGCGTTGCCGTCCCGTGCAGTCGCACGGACTGCTATATTGACGGCTGCGTAAAAATGCCCTTGCGAGCAAGCATTTTTACTTATGGTATAATAATAAGAAATATTCAGTGTTGAGGAGGAAATATAATGGACGTAAGAGAATACTTAACACCATATAAATATGGAAAAGCAGTAATATTACCAAATAAAAACTCTTTTTCATCGAAGGGTGCTGACTGCCCGTTCTTGTTCAGACATAACGGAAAATTTTATATGATGCATATCGGATTTGACGGAATAGGGTATCAAACAGCACTTTGCAGTTCTAATGATTTGATTAATTGGAAGGAAGAAGGAGTCATTCTCAAGCGTGGGTGCCATAAAGAATGGGATAAGGTCGGTATGGCAGGTGTTTGGATACTGAAGGACTGTGATTTGTACGGCACGAACGAGCTTATAAAAGTTGACGGGAAATATTGGTTGTTTTATCATTCATATCCTAATGAAGGATATGAACAGGGCGCGGCACAAGTGGGTTTGGCATATACAGATGATGAAAATTTATTAAACTGGCAGTTTGTAGATGAGCCTATATTTTGTCCGAGTGAGAATGGAAGTTGGGATAGCGGTGGCTTATATAAGACTTCGATAGTCAAACAGGATGATAAATACTATATGTTCTATAATGCAAAGGATATAGTTGATGGCAGTTGGAAAGAACAGACCGGTGTTGCAATTTCATCAGATATGATGCATTGGAAAAGGTATGAAAATAACCCTGTTTTACCTGTAAAAGAGGATACGTGGATGAATAAGTTTTTAAGCGATCCGTGTATTACCTATGATAGCAAAAACAAGCAATGGGCGGTATTTTTCTTTGCCTATGACAACAAACACGCACGGGAAGGAGTGGCAGTAGGAAAGGATTTGCTTAATTTACAAGTATACGATAAACCCATAATTGATATTGGTAAACAAGGCGAAATAGATTCGACCCATGCACATAAGCCCGGTATTATATATCATGACGATATGTTGTGGCACTTCTATTGTGCTGTCAGACCGACAGAAACGGAAGATGAAAAGAAGAACTGGGGATCAGAATATCGGTGCATAACTGTAGCACGATCAAAGCCGTTCTAATTTTTGCTCGTTAAATGTTAAATATAAGTACTTATTAATTTTGAAAAATATAATGTGTCCGTTTATTTACAAAAGTTGTCCTTTTCTTTTTGTGATAATTGTGGTACAATATAATAAATCTTGTAAGATAACATTCCTGGTGTATCTGTAATAAAAGCATTAGGAATGACTGCAAATGATGTGGCAACAATTTCGTCTTTGGGTGATGTAATAAAACCCTATAAAATTGAAGCGGGTTTTTATACAACGAGGTGATAGTATGAGCAAACAATTATGGCTATTTTTTGGAGTTATTACGGGACTTGTTATGTTGATATTGCTTGCGTTTGGGGCATGCAATAGATATCTGAAAGAAATCACTACTGATGATTATTTACCGGGACTGATTGAAAAAAAATCTTATTATTCCGAGCCCGGCCGTGATTCGGTTGAATGTGGCATATATATTTACGAGGACTCAAAAGAACTGAGAGAAGCACTTGAATATCATGAAGATTTCATGCCCGTAACAAGCCATGCCACAGAATATATAGTAAGTTTTATTTGTGATTTTGAAAGTTGGATAGAAGATGAGGAAATATATTCCGAATATAATCTTGACAAAAGCTTTATTGATAGTGAGGATTATTTCTATATAAAGAATGTAGAAACATACGGTGTAGATGACCCTGATTGGAAAGATGAATATCGTACGTATGATGTATATTACTTTGATATTCAGTCGATGACTTTATATCGCCTGCATATTGATATATGATAAAGAGCGATTGCCGGATCTTTAGGACAGTACTATATGTACTAAAGTTGGACAACTAAATTGTTCGATTTTACCAAAAGAAAATTGTCGTTTTCAGATAAAGGATAAGTAATAGTGAAGAGTGAAGAGGTGAGGGGCAAACTCGCTTTGGCGAGTTTGATATTACTAAGTGAGCGAAATATACTAAAAATCCTATCGCAAGATGGGATTTTTTTTAATAAATTTCCTATTAAATATGTAAGAACTCGTTTTAGTAAAAATATCTCCCGACATTAAAATATGTTCCGCATAGTCTTGAAATTGCTGTAATAATGTGGTATACTATACGTAAGACAGTGAAAGGGGTGTTGATGTGAAAACGTTAATAGTAATAGATATGCAAAATGACTTTATATACGGAGCGTTGGGAAATGATGAAACAAGAGCAATAGTGGATAAGGTCGCTGCAAAAATAAAAGAATATCAAGACAACGGTGACGAAATCATCTACACACGAGATACACATACTGAGGATTATCTTAACACATCCGAGGGCAAAAAACTACCTGTTATTCACTGTGTGAAAAACACTCACGGATGGGAAATTGTCGACGGATTATATGTTGAGGATTGTGAGATAATAGATAAACCGACATTCGGATGGATGGGCTGGCAGGACAGGAACTTTACTGACATTGAGCTTATAGGCGTATGTACTGATATATGTGTCGTGTCGAATGCACTTATACTAAAGGCTGTTATGCCAAATGCAGATATAAAGGTAGACGCATCGTGCTGTGCGGGTGTTACTCCAAAGAGTCACCTTGCATCGTTAGAGACGATGAAAATGTGCCAGATAGATATAATAAATGAATGACAGGAGAGGGTAGTTATGTTTGATGCAAAGAAAACAAAGGATGATGCAGTTAAGTGGATAAGAGACTTTTTTGAAAAGAACGGCAAGGGGTGTAATGCCGTTGTGGGAATATCGGGCGGTAAGGACAGCTCTGTTGTGGCGGCACTGTGCGTTGAGGCACTGGGCAAGGACCGTGTAATAGGTGTGTTGATGCCGCAGGGTGAGCAAAGTGATATTGATATGGCATATTTGCTTGTTAACCATTTGGGAATACGACACTATGTTATCAATATAAAAAATGCTGTTGATGCTCTGATGAATGATATGCCCGATATTGAAATAACAGCACAGACACGTCAAAACCTGCCGCCGAGAATACGTATGTCAACGTTGTACGCTGTATCGCAAAGCTGTAACGGACGTGTTGCAAATACGTGTAATCTTTCGGAGGATTGGGTAGGATATGCTACAAGATACGGTGATGCCGCAGGCGATTTTTCGCCGCTGTCGCAGTTGACTGTTGCAGAGGTTAAGGCAATAGGCAGAGAGTTAGGCTTGCCTGATGAGCTTGTTGAAAAAGTGCCGATAGACGGACTATGCGGAAAAACTGATGAGGATAATCTGGGCTTTACCTATGCAGTTCTTGATAAATATATAAGAACAGGCGTTTGCGAAGATAATGCAACAAAGGAATTGATAGATAAAAAGCACGAACAAAACAAGTTCAAGCTTGAACTGATGCCGTGCTTCCAATATAAACCGTAATTATATATCTGAAATGATATTGATGTACCGTCTTTTTCGGCGTGCATACTCAACGGTTGACGCAGTACCGCCGAATTTCCGCTTGCAGTATGCAATGCCGAACAGGGCGGAATTTACCATAGCCTCGTTACGCAGCTGCATACAGCCATCGACATAAGCGGAATTTGTGATAAATGTATAGTCATCAGCAAGAAGCCTGATGCTTTCCCACATTTTTTTATCGTATATATTCCAGCGTAATGTCTGGTCGGTACATGGCAGAAATAGATGCAGACGTATATGCGGATATTCTTTTTTAAGATTTAAGACCGTACACTCTGCCAATGTATCAAAGCCGAGTGCACCGCCTGCGATAAAGTCGGTTACGTTGTGTTTTGTGATAAGCTCGGTGCAAAGTAAATGCACACGGTTTACAAGTAATTGCTTTGACTCGGATTTTATGTTTCTGTGTCCTGTAAAAAAACACGCTTTTGAAATATTAATAGTATTCATAAAATATCTCCTAACGTGTTCATTATACAATAAACATCGTAAAATGTCAACACATATAATTGACATAATAAATTCATTGTGTTATACTATATATAAGGTGGTGGTAAACGATGAGATGTAACGTATGCGGCGGTGAAATACCTGTTGGTGAGAATGTATGCAAGTATTGCGGTAACGTTATTGTACCTGAGAAAAAGGCAAAAGAGCCTCAAAAACCCACGATAGAAATGCCCCCGAGGGTAAAAGACGATATACCGGGCAGACCACGTGTATATCAGCAGAACAGAGACCGTAGCAGATATTGCACAAAATGCGGTCGTCCTCTTGATGGGGTAACTCATAAATGTATTGTATGTGATAATGTGCAGGTAAGCCAAAGGGCGTATCAAAATCCTGAGTTCAGAAATGTGGAGATGAATATAATGGCACAGAAGAAAAAGACCAAAAAGAAAAAGAATACGGCACTGATTGCAATTCTTGCGATTTTAGGAACAGTGTTGTTGTTTACTGTTGCACTTTTGTTTGCAAAAGGTATTGTTGCAGACTGGATGGGAATTAACACCTCAAACGAGGATGATACATCGTCCGTGACAATGACAGACAGACCAAAGAAAACAGCAGACCCCAATTGGGAGGCGGAGCGTGATAACACTGCTTCACCGTCAACACCCGTACCCACAAAATCACCGACTGTTGCACCTACAAAAGCACCTGTGCGTACGCCTGTTCCCGAGGAGAAGGGCGACCCTGTCGAGCTACGTGGCGGAGAGTATCTGTATCCGTCCGATACTCACGTAATAAGCGAGGGCGAGCTTGATGCAATGACAAGACAGGAAATCAAGTACGTGTATTGGGAAATATACGCACGTCATGGGTATACCTTTGATGATGACTTAGCTGACTATTTTGAAAATAATCACGAATGGTATATGCCCATAACCTCTGACAAGTCTAAGGTTGAGAGTGAGTTTAACTCGGCAGAGAAACGGAACTTACAAATCATTTACGATTATCAGAAGAAAAAGGGTTGGAGATAAATACAGATATGAAATGTAATAAAGAAAATATGCTGTTGTACGCCGTTACAGACAGGAAATGGACAGGTACAAAAACGCTTACAGAACAGACAGAGGATGCGTTAAAGGGCGGTGTTACCTGCGTACAGTTGCGTGAAAAAAATCTTGACAGCGACACATTTTTGGAAGAGGCAATAGCAATGCGAAAGCTGTGCCATAGCTATGGTGCTGTGTTTATAGTGAATGATAATGTGGATATTGCCATACAATCCAAGGCAGACGGTGTGCATATAGGTCAGGACGATATGGAGTTAAATGCGGTACGCAAGCTTGTGGGCGATGATATGATTATCGGTGTATCGGCACATTCTGTCCTTGAGGCAACGGAAGCGGAAAAAGCAGGTGCTGACTATTTAGGTGTAGGTGCGGCTTTTGCAACTGATACAAAATCGGATGCTAATACTATATCACACGAAACAATAAAAGCTATATGTGACGCTGTAAATATACCTGTTGTGGCTATCGGGGGTATATCAAAAGAAAACATATCGGAGCTTAAAGGTACAGGTGTTGACGGAGTTGCGGTTGTATCGGCTGTTTACGGAGCAGATGATATAGAAGCGGAGTGCCGCACACTGCGAAATTTGTCTCAAAAGATGACAGGCACAATGAATACTGCACTCACTATTGCAGGCAGTGACTCATCAGGCGGTGCAGGTATTCAGGCTGATATAAAAACAATGTCGGCAAACGGCGTATATGCAATGAGTGCAATAACCGCACTGACTGCTCAAAATACAATGGGTGTAAAGAGCATACTTGAAGTAACACCGCAATTTTTATCAGAACAGCTTGATTGCGTGTTTACGGATATATACCCCGATGCTGTAAAGATAGGAATGGTATCATCAAGTGCATTGATAAAGGTAATAGCCGATAAACTCAATGAGTATAATGCAGAAAATATTGTAGTAGACCCTGTGATGGTTGCTACAAGCGGTTCAAAGCTTATAGCGGATGAGGCAATAGAAACACTGAAAAAAGAACTGTTGCCTATAGCAAAGGTTGTAACACCGAATATATTTGAAGCTGAAATACTTGCGGATATGAAAATAGAAAATGCCAAAGATATGGAAACTGCCGCAAAGAGGATATATGAGAGATACGGCTGTGCAGTTTTGCTAAAGGGCGGACACAGTATAAATGACGCTAATGATTTATTGTATACTATTGATGAATGTCGGTGGTATATGGGTAACCGTATTGACAATCCCAATACACACGGTACAGGCTGTACGCTCTCGTCTGCTATAGCGTCAAACCTTGCAAAGAGGATACCGCTTGAGAGAGCGGTGGAGAATGCGAAAGAATATATATCGGGTGCACTTATGTACGGACTGGACTTGGGTAAGGGGTCAGGCCCCCTAAACCACATGTGGGTGCTGTGAAAAAACAGCACCGACCGCTACGCTAAAGCACCACCGACCGCTATGCTAAAGCACTGCCGATCGCTATGTCATAATCAATATGAGGTACACTGATGTGTATCTCTTTTTTTGTTGTTCAAAACATATAAAAATTAACATTATTTCCAAAAGATGGTTAAAATTTTGGAAAATTATAGGGAAATGTCAATATTTTAAACAAAAATGTCAATATTGTTTATGGATTTTTTGTAAATAAAATGATAAAATTTATATAAGAAATACTGTATGACAATTTTGTCATACATAAAAGAAACGGAGGTCTTTAAAGAATGACAAAAGCAAAAACAAAAACCGAGAAGAAAGTGAGGGTGAAAGAAAAAAATGTGTTTAAAAAGAACTGGGAATTCCTGTTAATGGTATTGCCGGGAACATTGTTCGTATTGGTTTTCTCATACATACCAATGTTCGGAATTTTAATCGCTTTTAAGAGCATCGACTATTCAAAGGGAATTTTAATGAGTCCGTGGGTAGGATTACAGAACTTCAAGTTCCTGTTTGATAACCCTGACGCATGGGTAATCATTCGAAATACAGTAGGCTATAACCTTATATTCCTGGTATTAGGAACTATATGTCCTGTAGCGGTTGCAATTATGATGAGCCGTATGACAAACAAGAGAACAGTTAAGGTATACCAGACAATGATGATGCTTCCGCACTTCATTTCATGGGTTGTAGTCAGCTATATAGTATATGCATTCTTAAGCTACAGCTACGGTTTGCTTAACACATCACTGCTTCCCGCACTTGGTATGGAGCCAATAGACTGGTATACACATAAGCAATACTGGCCGTTCATATTAGTATTCCTGAGCACATGGAAGGGACTTGGATACGGAGCGGTAGTATATATTGCGGCAATTGCAGGTATTGACACATCGCTTTATGAGGCGGCGGCAATAGACGGAGCAACAAAGTGGCAGCAGACACGCTACATATTAATACCTGAACTAATGAGTGTTATCGTAATAATGCTTATCCTGAAGATTGGTGGAATGTTCAGTGCAGATTTCGGTCTGTTCTACAACATACCTATGGAGCACGGCGAGCTGTTCCCGGTAACAAACGTTATCTCAACCTTCGTATATAGAGCACTTAGGGTCAACGGTGACGTAGGAATGTCATCGGCGGCAGGCTTCTTGCAGTCGGTAGTTGGATTTGTATTGATAATGCTGTCCAACGGAATAGTAAGAGCGATAGACGAAGAGAAGTCATTGTTCTAAGCTATACGGAAAGGAGAGATAGAAATGGCAAAAAACAAGAAAAAGAAATTTGCAATGGCAACACAGGCGTCGCCGGTCACAAATGTCATATACAACATATTATTTATACTATTTGCGATAATGTGTGTATATCCGATGCTCCTGATTATCGGTTCATCATTTGCGTCGGAGAATTCCTTAAACACAGTCGGATACCGAGTAATACCGAGAGAGTTTGGAACAGACGCTTATGTATACCTTGCAAATAATGCATCGGTAATATTAAGAGCATACGGTGTAACAATATTTGCAACAGTAGTAGGTACGGTTATGAGCGTACTTGTATGCGGACTTTACGGCTATGCAATATCAAGAAATGAGTTCAAGTGGAGAAAGCAATTCACATTTCTTGAGTTCTTCACAATGCTCTTTAGCGGCGGACTTGTTCCCTGGTATCTGGTATGTACAAGATTTCTACATATTAATGATACAATCTGGGCGCTTATTCTTCCAATGGTAAACAGTGCATGGAATATTATCATATTAAAGACCTTCTTCAAAACGGGCGTACCTGATGCGATAGTAGAGTCGGCAAGAATAGACGGAGCGTTTGAGTTTAAGATATTCTTCCAGATAGTATGGCCGATAGCACTTCCGGGACTTGCAACAATAGCATTGTTTGCAATGCTGGGCTATTGGAATGACTATAACAATGCATTGTACTTAACATCATCAAAGGAACTGCAGAACTTACAGCTATACTTATTCAACATTCTGCAGAATATACAGGCACTTACAAGTACGGCAAACACTGCAGCAGCACAGGCAGGACATACACTGGCACAGCTGCCGAAGGAAAGTGCAAGAATGGCAATGTGTGTTGTATCGGTCGGACCGATCATACTTGCATATCCGTTCTTCCAGAAATATTTCATTCAGGGCCTTACAATAGGTTCAGTAAAGGGTTAATAATTTATTAAAATAAAATTATTAAAAAAAGAAAAGGAGAGAAGAAAATGAAAAAGAACTTCAAAAAACTAATCAGTGGTGCAATGGCACTCGTAATGGCAGCAGGTCTTATGGCAGGCTGTGGCGGTAACGGCGGATCAGCCGACAACTACCAAATCGACTGGTACTTGGTAACAGGTGCTGTTCCCGGTGACACATCAGAGGTAGAAGCAAAGGTAGATGAATACTTAGCAGAGAAGCTTCCCGGAACAACACTTAAGATGCATTATCTTGACTGGGGTTCATACACTCAGAAGCTAAACGTAATGATGGCAGGCGGCGAGAAGTTTGATATTTGCTATACTGCAGGTGATTCATACAGACAGAATGTTGCTAAGAACGCATTCGTACCGTTAAATGACCTTATTGATGAGTTTGCACCTAAGACAAAGGAAATCATAGGCGAAGACTTCTTAAAGGGTTCACAGATTAACGGCGTAAACTATGGTATTCCAGCAAACAAGGATAAGGGACATCAGCAAGGTGTTATTTACAGAAAAGACCTTGCAAAAGAACTTGGTTTAGAGGAAATGCTCGCAAATGCAAAGACACTCGATGATATGTATCCGATATATGACATAGTAAAGGAAAAAAGACCTGACATAATTCCTCTTAAAGAAGGTGCTTCACAGTCAACACCGATGTTTATAAACTTTGACACGGTAGCATTCCCGATAGGTTTTATGCTTGATGATGAAACATTGACACCTGTAAACTATATTGAAACAGAGGAATATAAGGAAGCCGTACTTCGTGTAAGACAGAACAGACTTGACGGTTATACAAAGGCTGACTACAAAGAGTCATCAGAGATGCACTTTGCTGAGTTTGCAGGTTTGAAGCCGGGTAAGGCAGCAGAGCTGACAGTAAACAGACAGCACGAGTATGGTCAGATTGAATTGACAGACGCATATATGACAAACAGCGACGCAACAGGCTCAATAATGGCAGTATCAAGAACATCAGGCGATCCTGAGAGAGTAGTTAAGTTCCTTGAGCTATTTAACACCGACCCGTATCTTAACAACTTAATCATATACGGTATCGAGGGCAAGCACTACAACAAGATAGATGAAAACTACGTTGAGCCAATCAAGGATTCAGGCTATGGTAATGCAGGAATGCAGTGGGAGTTTGGTAACACATTCATCAACTACTTAACAAAGGGCGAAGATGTCAACAAGGTTAAGAACATGGAAGAGTTCAACGACAATCTTAAACAGGCACCGTCACTTGGTTTCGTATTTGACGGAGCAGCAGTTAAGACAGAGACAGGCGCATGCCTGAACGTACAGGCAGAATTTGAGAACACACTTCATGGCGGTAGTGACAAGGATCCTGAAAAGACTCTTGAGGAGTACCGTGCAAAGATGAAGGCAGCAGGCGTTGACAAGGTTCTTGCAGAAGTAACAAGACAGCTTAATGAGTGGAAGAAAGCAAACGGCAAATAAATAACATAAACAGAAAAGGAGAGAATAGAAAAATATGAAGAAAAAATTCTCAACTAAACTATTATCAACAGTATTATCTGTAGCAATCGCTGCAATGGGCACATTAGTGTGCCCGTTGAGCGCGTCTGCTGCATACGACGTCAACCAGATACCTATATTTATTGACTCAATAGAGGACAAAACATTGTATGGGGACGCTTGGGGCCCCTCATATGAGGGCGGTGGCTATAGTAGTGTATGGTCTTCGCAGGTTCATGGTGGTAAAAAATCAACAGATCGGGTGGATGGAAAGGTTGTAAAACCTGGCGGTTCAAGCAGTGACGTTGTACATTCTGCAGGCTTCAATGTTTATTATAAGGGTTGGGATATAATACCTGAAGGCGGAAATACAGAAGGTGCAACTTTAGGTGGTATACCTACAGGTGATCCCTTATCATGGGCAGGTCAATCATTCCGATCAGGCTGGCCGATAAAAACACATAATTTATCAGAGAATGTTGATACAGGAATGGTATCAATGCAGGTCAGAATTGATGACGAAGCATTTATAAGAAATGCATGCATTGTATTGTGTAGCGGTAAAAATGGCGACGGCGGTGTAAATCAGAGTACAGCTGTAGGTGTACCGCTTGGTGATCAGTACACTGTAGATGATGCGGGCACATGGAAGCAGATAAATATTCCGCTAAGTGCATTTGTATATCCTGACGAGAATGCAGCAGGCAGCGGATTTGATCCGTCAGCATTTGCAGGAGCAGGTCTCGGATTTACAAACAAAGAGGAGTTAACAGCACGCACATTCGTATATTATGACAATTTTTATGTTTGTAACGTTCCTGCACCGAGAAATCTTACCATAGTCTCGGCAACAGACAGTGAGGTAAACCTTTCATGGAGAGTACCTCTTGGTGAGGCAACACAGTATGAAATACTAAGAACAGACGAAGAGGGCAACACAGAAGCGCTGGCTATGGTTGACGCATCACAAACAACATATACAGACTCAACTGTTGAATTGGGTAAAACATATACTTATGCAGTTCGTACAATAAACAGTGTAGGTACGGCATCAATCAACTCAAACGAAGTTGAAGCATACATTGCACTTGTAGGTTCACCCCAGAACTTTACAGCAGTATCAAGTTTCGGTAATGAGTTGAAGGTTGAGCTTGCGTGGGAGGTGCCGACATATCCTTCAGATTTAACAGACGTTACATATAACGTATATCGTCAGAAGCTGGGCGAAGATGAGCCTGAGCTAATAGCTGAAGGCTTGGAGGATACAGCTTTCACAGATACTACTGATACAGGTATGACAAACAACACAGAGTATACATACTATGTACGTTCAGCTCTTAACGGTGATGAGTCAATGCCGTCAACAAAAATAACACTTGCAGCAGCGTATATAGGTATTCCTCAGAACTTATTAGGTTCATATTCTATAGAAGATAAGTCAGTCACACTTACATGGGATGCGGTAGATAATGCAGAGAGCTACAACGTATATCGTGACGATGAGAAGATTGCAAATGTTGATACTTCTGCATATACAGACGAAGGGCTTGAATATTCATATAACTACAAATATGAAGTAACAGCAGTTTGCGATACAAATGAGTCACTTCCGTCAGATTCGGTAATCGAGATAATCCCTGACCCTGCAATAGATACAAGTGTTCAGACAATAGTATTTGACGAGAGAGCACAGAACGGATACTCTGCGGGAGCACTTGGTGGTTCAACAACGGGTATAACTGATGAAAACTACGTAATGGGCGAAATGTCATATAAGATAAGCTTTGCGACAGGTGCAACGACAGTAAACGGAGCATCATTCAAAAAACCGGGTGTAGATATGACATCGCTTCGTGAAAACGGCGGTATGCTTTCATTCTATGTATATGGTGCATCAAAGGATGTAATTGACGGTGTAAAGGTAGGCTTTGAGTGTACCGCATCATCAAAAACTGTAAGAACATCAGTAGACCTTGATGATTACATCGGTGGCCGTTACGGCAAGTGGGTATTTGTACAGATTCCTATGTCAGATTTTGCGGCAAAAGGCACATATACAGGTACAGGTACAACATCAGGTTCACTGGATTTCAACTATGCATCAGTAAATTCGCTTATGTTCTTCACAGACGAAATCCATACACAGATAAATAAGACAATCTATCTTGATGATGTAATGTTCACAAAGTACGTAACACCTCAATTAGAAACTGTAACTTATGGTGAAGGTACAGCAATAACAGAGGGCGGTACAGTAACATCAGAAACACCAATAACAACTATTAAAGTAGCATTTGATAAGGAAATGGACGCTGACACTGTTACAGATACAACAGTTGTACTTGAAGAGGCAGGCGTTAATAAGACATTAGTAACAGAATGTGAGGGCAATGTTATTACATTGACAATCCCGAGCGGACTTAAGTCAGATAAGGCATACACACTAAAGCTAAACGGCGTTAAGTCAATGGAAAAGGGAACAATTGTTAAAGACTTTGCATTTAATACTGCAACAGTTACAGAAGTATCTGCAATAACATTCCCCGAAAATGCAGAGGGCGCAATGGTAGTAACAGTTCCGTCATCTGTAAAGAAGGGCGACACAGCTACTGTAAAGGTAACTATTGCAGACGGTGTTGCAAGAGAAGCAACAGTAACAGGCGGAAAGATTACTATCGACTATACAAGCACAGTTCTTACAGCGTATAAGGCAGATGTTACTATATCATCAGTTCTTAAAAATGCAGGTGCAGACGTTAAGGTTGAAACAGGCAAGATAACAATTACATTGCCAAGCGATGCTGAGTTAATTCTCGGTGATTCAGTTGCAACAATCAAATTCAGATCAAGTGCAACAGGAAAGGCAACAGTAACAGCAAATGCAGAGCTTACAGATACAGCTGATACAAAGCTTGTACTTGATAAGGCAGAAGAGTCATTTACAGTAAAGAATGCCACATCAGGTCAGGGCCAGGTATCTAACCGTCCGGTTAGTGACACATCAAATATCGGTGGTGGCAGAGACACAACTCCTGTTAGGGAGCCGATAACAGTAACAGACACAGAGACAAATACAGGCGATAAGGATTTAGTATTCTCAGATGTCAAGGTTGATAACTGGGCAAAGACATATATCGAATACCTATACGAAATCAAGTACATTTCAGGTTATGATGACGGCACATTCCGTCCTGACCAGAGTGTATCACGTGAAGAGTTCTTAAAGATGCTGCTTAATGCCGCATCAGTTGATACAACAGATGCAGAGACAACATTTGGTGATATCACAGCAGACGATTGGTGCTATTCGGTAGTTGCAGCAGCAGAGCGTGACGGTATCATAAACGGTGATAACGGCAACTTCGGCAAGGGCAGAAGCATAACACGTGAGGATATGTGTACAATGGTAGCACGTGCTGCTGAAAAGTACAATATCAAATTAAATGTACAGTATTCAGCAGATTTGTTTGATGACTATAATAACATTTCAGACTATGCACAGGACAGTGTAACAAAGCTGCAGACAGCAGGAATTATAAACGGAATGGGCGATGGCACATTCGCACCTAAGGGTGAAGTAACAAGAGCAATGGCGGCAAAGGTTATCTACGAGATAGTTCAATTAATAATTAAAGGCTAAGCAACGGGCGGTATGGGGTACCGCCCCATACCACAACCTGAATATGCGAAAGGAGAAATACAACAAGTATGAAATTTTTAAACAAAACAATATCTGTATTTTTAACTCTTGCAGTGATGCTTAGTATGTGCATCACACCTATCAAGGCAGAGGGTGAAGCAGTAACAAAAACACTTGCCCAGACAGGCAAGGCGGCAGAGCGTGTAAATGCGCTTGACATCATATCGGATAACGATATGGCACTTGATGCAAACGGCGAAGTAACAAGAGCAGGATTTGCAACATGGCTTATAAAAGCAATGAATATGACTAATATGAAGGCATCAGTATCACACTATAGTGATATTCCGTCAGATTATTGGGCATACGATGCAGTAAACGTAGCATGTGACTTTGGTTATGTATCAGAAGCAGATGCATTTGAGCCGACACGTGCAGTAAACTACAACGAAGCATTAAAGATGCTTGTAGTAGCAGCAGGCTATGGTGACGTAGCAGAGCGTGAGGGCGGATACCCCAACGGCTACTATACAGCAGCACAGATGGCAGATTTGACATCAGGCGTACCTGCAGCACCCGGTGGCGTAGTAACAAACGCAGTTGCAGCAGCATTGCTTGATAACTTCCTTGATGCAGAGGTAATGGAGCTTGTCAACGGTAAATACCAGAAGAGCGAAAAGACAGTTCTTAAAAAGTACCACAACATCACAATCTATGATGCACAGGTAGTATCGGTTGACTTAAAGCACAGTAACATCACAATAGATGTAGACGGCACAGAGGCAACTTATGAAGCATCATCAAAGGTGGCACTAAATGCCCTTGTACAGGATAAGGCAAAGGTATACGTAAAGGACACCGAAAACGGTGAAATAGTAGTTTACGTATATCAAAAGGGCAGTGTGATGGTACTTAACGATTTTATATGCGCCGTAGACGAGCATGGTACTTATGACGTAGCTACGGCAGTAAGCGCAATTGATGAAATCACACTAAAGAACGAAAATGAGGATTACAAGACAGACAAAGACCTTGAAGTATGGCTTAACAACGAAAAGCTTGACTCAAGCGATATGGTATCATTAAACGGCACATTTGCAAGAGTATATCTGTTTGACGATAAGGTACGTAAGATTGAAGCGTATGAGCTTTCAGAGGGCGGTATCGTACAGCGTGCAGACGAAAAGCAAATCAACTTTACACGTGGCGAGCAGACCAAAATTGTATTGCAGGGCCTTGAAGATGCAGACTCTGTTAAGCTATTTATTGACGGTGTAGAGTCAGCAAGTATGCTTGATTTAGGTTTGGATATGATGTTTGACTACTGGTGCAACGCAGACAAGTCAGAATTTGTAATCGTAGCATCAGGCAGACATTACTACAAGACTCTTGACAGCTACTCAAACAAATACATCAAGCTTGAAGGCAAGCAGTACGCAATTGACAGCCGTTACGGCGTGTATGTATACTCACATATAAAGGAGCGTTATATAAAGGATGGCTCACTTGATGCATACAAGGGCAAGAACGTAGAAATCCACGTAGACGACAATATGTGTGTACGTTACTTGAAGATTACACAGGACGTTGCGGAACTAAATACATTCCTTGGCGTAATCACAGGCTGGAACTGTGACGGACAGCCCGAGGACGATCCTGGCAGATTAAAGGTATACAAAGTTTCAGCAGGCGTAGGCGAAAAGGAATTTGCAGTAGCAAAGAACATTAAGCGTGACAGTGACAGAAAGAGCAACGATTTAGTATCTCTTGACTATGCACGTTCCGTATCAAAGAACGCAGACGGAAAGGGCTTCTTCAAGTTCACAACGAACACAAACGGCGAAATCACAAAGATTGAAGTACCCGAGCTGTGGGGCTACTCATTTGAATATGGTACAGGCGGTATCGCAGAGAGCAACGGCGGATGGCTTAAAAATATGCGCGTGAACCAATCAGTTATATTTGCAGTATTCGATGATAACGGCACATTCACAGTAAAGGTACTTGACTGGGATACAGATCTACGTAAGACAAACGGTTCACCGTCAGGCTTTACGGTAACAAGCGACTACCATCCGCTTTACAATCCGCTTCCTGACTACGTAATGCTTTCGGGCGGAATAAAGGACTTCACACATGGTAACGCTGAATATATCGTTAAGTCTATAGATGAGCTTGAAGATGATAAGGTTCAGATTACATTTATGAACCAGTACGGTAATGCGGTACGTACATTTGAAAAGTCAACAATTGACGGTTTAACCTTTGAGATAAAGCCAAATATGTTAATAAAGACTACCGACGGTTACTTCGGTGCAGAAAGAGCACGTATCCAGAGTATATCACGTGACTGGTCATTGCCGTCAGATCAATGGGTAGTAGATAACGCTACATGGACACCTGACAAAAATAGCGGTTTCTATAAGGTGGATGCAGTATTGTATGCAGACCGTTACGTAGCACAGTTTATGATAAACGGCGAGCCTACAGACGTTATGCCGTATAACGAATATTGTTCGGTATTTGAGTATGTAAACTATACCGATCCGACATTCGTCACTAAATCATTGGGTGTTAACCCGCTTGCATACGCATATACAGGCGAATATAATGTATGGGTATATCTGTATGGCTGGGGTGCAACTTCAGATCAGAACAGAACAATCGGTATGATAATAATGGAAAAGAAATGAGGTGTAGGGAATGAAGAAAAATAAAATTTTATCCCTAATGCTCTCAGCGTCACTTGTTATTGCACAGCTGCCTGTACTTTTCCATCAAACCGAAGTAAAAGCGGCGTTTGCTAAAGTCAAAGAAGAATCGTATGCTGAGACAAACCAGAAATTTACAACTATTGATTTACGTTCCGTTGCAAATCGAAGCTTTGCTGATGACATTGCGGGCGACCATAAAGGCGGTTGGACAGACCAGGGCTCGGAAAACGATATGCGTTTCTTTAACCTCAAGGGCATCAACAATCTAAAGGGTGTTGATTTTGACATAATCGATCCTGATTTAAACGACAATAAATCAGTAGTAGTGCTTCGCGGTAATGACGATATAGGCGTTCCTACTACGGTAGAAATTCCTGTAAATGCCAAAGGCGCAGGTATGTATTTCCTACACGCTTCTGCGTGGCTGAAAACTATATGCGGCTGGTATACATTCGTATATGAGGACGGAACAGAGTACGAAGTACCTGTCCGTCAGAACAAGGATATATTCAACTGGTGGGGAACAGGCTCATCTGATACTACAATAACAGCCTGGACAGGATCAAACAACGCAACAACAGCAGCATCGCTGTACTTGTTTGCAGTTGAAAACCCGTATCCTGAAAAGACAATAAAGAGCATCGTAGCAAGTACAGAGGGAACAAATGCGTACATTATGCTTGTAGCGATGACATTGACAGACAAAGGTCCGTATCTATGGCAGGATGCAGATAAATCAAACGTCGATACGTCTGATTGGTGGGATTATGATGTGCCGAACTACTCCGAGATTGTAGGCACACCCCTTGATATGTCATTTGCGCTTGATGCTCCTGCAGGAAAGCATGGCTGGGTACAGGCAGATGGTGACAGACTCCGCTTTGAGGACGGTACACCCGTACAGTTCTGGGCAATAAACCTTGGTCCTGCAACTGTATGTATCAATAAAGAGAAGATAGATGCGCTTGCAGACAGAATAGCTGCATGGGGCTTTAATTTAGTCCGTTTCCATAAAATGCAATTTAGTAATACTGCTCTGACTAACCTACAGAGTAGTGGCCCATATCAATATGATGTTGACCCATACAAGCTTGATTTATTGCATTATACTGTATACGCATTCAAACAGCGTGGTATCTATGTCCTGATGGACGGACTGTGCGGTTCCTCACTTTCCGACAGAGGCGACATTGACAAGGGCGACCCGTTTTTGAACGATACTGTAAGAGACTTGCACCGTGACTATTTGCGACAGGTTTTCAACAGTAACAATCCATACACAGGTATGAAGCTTGCTGAAGACCCCACAATAGTATTTATCGATCTTGTAAATGAGTATAACACGTTAGGTTCAACAGCTGCTAACGAAGCCGTTAATAACGAACGAAAAGCAAAATTCTCCGAATGGCTGAAAATTAAGTACGGCTCAGACGAGGCAATACGTAAAGCATGGTACTTTGACGGCAAAGAGGGCGTACTTGAAGGCGAAAGTCTTGAAAAGATGAACTATGACTGCGGAACAAGAGGGGAAAGAAAGACATATACATACCCTCGACAGGAGGATGCGACGCACTTCCTTTCGGATACGTATATAGACTATTACAATGTAGGTGAACAAGACCTGCGTTCATACGGATATAAAGGTCTTATAACCCCAGCTACTATTTTTGGTGATATCAATGTAGCCTTGACGCATGTCAATGCACAGACGGGATTTATTGATTCCCATGGTTATTGGAACCACCCGTCAGTCAGCAATGGACTAAGAACAGGTACAACAATAGGCGGCTTCCCAAATTCAATGATGCTTAACACAAACCTGGGAATTCTTGGCGCTTTCATGAACCAAAATGTTTATGGCGTACCGCATACAATAACCGAATGGGAAGTATGTCAGATGAATCCGCATATATACGAGGGTCCTGCACTTATGGCAGTACAGTCATGTATGCAGGTATGGCAGCCGTTCTACTTCTCACTTGGCGATGACGTTACAGATTATTCACTCTACGGCATAAGCTCAGAGAGTGGCGGACAGAACGTAATCAGCTCAAAAGAGGTTGATAATCCTAACATTTTATGGGGTTTCTTCGTGTTTAATAACCAGCCTATACAGATGGCAACAGGACCAACAGCAGGTCTTGCAGTACAGCGAGGCGATTTCAAAGAAGCAGATCGTGGCTTCTATAACCGCTACGGTGCAAACGATTATTGGAACAACAACAGGGCAAGCTTGAGCCAGAATGGTAAGATAGGTATGATAGGCAAGACAGGTACTACATTCGATAATGTTTCCTATGATGAGGACTATAACGATAACGAAGTCCTCTACCGTGCCGTAATGAGCGACAAGCTCAAAAAGCCGTTCGTATCTATTACAGGCGAGAGCGAAATAGACCTCGAGAACAACACTTTCAGAGCTAATTCTGAAAGAACACAGTACGTTGTGGGTACAATCGGCGGAAAGTCATTTGAAGTTGACGATATGATAGTCGAGATGACAACTCCGAAATGCTCGGTAAGCTTAACTTCACTTGATAAAGAAGCTCCCATCTGGGATGCAGATAAGCTACTTCTTACCGCAGCAGGTGATGCACGTAACTCAGGCGAGGTACGTTCAGCAGATGGCTTGACGATCGTACAAGGCGGTCATGCGCCAATCCTTATTGAGCCTATGGAAGGTAAAGTAACTATCAAGACAAAAGACGATCTTGAGGTTTACCGCCTTGCATCATCAGGCGAACGTCTCGGCACAGCAAAGACTACAAAGGATGCAGACGGCAACACAGTTATTCACTTATCAATCGACGATTGCTGTCTGAACTATGAAATAGTAAGAGTAAAGCGTGCTGATGGCGAGAGAAGTGCAAATGAGCATGTTGAGTTTGAGACAATCGAGCATAAGTCGTTATTTAACGATATCGGCTTTGACCATTGGGCATATAAGGCTATTGAGCGTAACTGCCTGCAGGATATAATGACAGGCGTGTCAGAGACAGAGTTTGGTGCTGAAAAGGCAATGACTCGCGGTGACTTTACAGCAGCAGTTGTAAACGGCTTAGTTCTTCATAATGCGGCAACTGACGATGCGTTTGCTGACGTTACTAAGAACAGCCCTAACTATAAAGAGATAAAGCTTGCCAAGTATTGGGGTATCGTATCGGGTGACGAGAACGGAAACTTCCGTCCTAACGACCCAATAACACGTGCCGAGGCAATGGTTATCTTAGATAAGGCTATGGAGCTTATGAAACAGCCTATGAAGGCAACAGACGACAATGTCCTGTCAAATTACACAGACAGTGATAAACTGCCTGACTACGCAGTAGACTCGGCAAAGGCAATGCTTTCACAGCGTTACTTTAAAGAGCTTTTCTCAGGCGAAATAGAGCCGAACAAGACTCTTACAAGAGCCGAGGCATCATGGATAATATATGGCGTACTCTGGTACGAAGTA
>JAQXXM010000132.1 GCA_029226065.1 Clostridiales bacterium | reverse complement strand
ACGCCGAATGTGTATTGTGATTATGCACATTCGGTTCAACATTAATTATCTATAAAACACAAAGTTTTGTGGTAATGACCGTGTTGAATCACACATTAAGTTTATACAAAGAAGAGCGACGGCTCTTCTTTTTTTGCATATTTGTAATTTTCGGACATATATTGTATGGATAGATACTCATTCTATTGCTATTTACTTATTGAAAGGAGTTAAATTACAGATATGGAGCTTACGAAAAATACAATAAACATCTGTGACACTGTCGCAAAGGGCAGAACGCAGTCAATGACGGACGGTGATGTTATCGTGCCTGACACTAAGCCTGACATTTTAAAATTAATCCAGGTGGATTCGGATGCGTCTGTAACAGACAAGTATATCGAAAACGGAAGGTTGATATTATGCGGTAAGGTTGTATATAAAATATTATATTTGCCCGACAGCGAAAACGAAAAAATAAAAAGCATTGAAACATCAATGGAATTCAGACAGGCAGTTGATGTGGGAAATGGCGGTGCCGAATGTAAAATATTATCAAAGCCTACCGTAGAACGAGTGGAATTTAACACTGTAAACTCACGCAAATTGCGGCTAAGGTCAATAATCAATATTGATTATGAAGTGCTTGCTATGGGAGAAACGGAGCTATCGTCAGATGCGTGTGATGAAATGCTTGAAAAACGGACAGAGAATATAAACTTTGAAGATGTCGTTAATGTTTCCGGGCATGAGTTTACTATTAAGGAACATCTTGAAATCCCGTCAGGTGAAAGGTCGGTAAGCGAATTGCTGAAAACAGACGTAAAGCTGTACGATACAGAATATAAGCCTGTAACAGGAAAGGTGATAGTAAAAGGTATAGTTGCAGTTTGTGTTTTATATACAGATGATGAGGGCGATATTAAATTCACAGAATCAGAAATCCCATTTACTGAAGTGCTTGATGCTATAGAGGTATCGGAAAACAGTGTATGTGATATTGACTATTCCGTATTAGATGTAATGTCTTGCGCAGAGCCCGACATAGACGGCGATTTGCGTGTAATAAATCTTGATATTGATATATCAGCCGCAATGAAAGCGACAAACACTGTAGATAAAGAGATTTTGACTGATTGCTATATGCCGTTTTCAAAAACAGTATGCGAAAAAGAAACAGTATCACTGCGTTCAACTGTCGAGAGTCCGTCATTACAAAATACAATTCGTGATACAATACAAATCCCGACTAATGCACCGCAGGTAAGTGAAGTATATAATGTTATGACTAACGTTGTCATTTCTAAAACAGCGCTTGAGCGGAACAAAATAATTTGTGAGGGCAAAACGGAGGTATACATACTCTATCTTACAAATTCTGTTGAAAATCCCATACACAGTATGAAAAAAGAAATACCTTTTTCGTACGTGATAGACTGCAAAAATGATACAAACGGCTTAGTATGCGAATTAAAGTCGCAGATTAAGCACGCAAGCTATAGCATTAATTCAGGCGGTGAAATTGAAATCAGATGTCTTTTAGCAATAGAATGTATGCTTACAAAGGAAATAAAAATAGATAATATAACTGCAATTATGACAGAGGAGTCAGACGCAAGGCAGGGAATAGTAATATATTTTGCAAGAGCAGGAGAAAAAATATGGGATATTGCAAAAACGTACAAAGTACCTTGCCATAGCCTTGAAGAACTGAACGATACGAATGGCGAAAAAATCGAAACAGACAGAAAGCTGATTATACCGATGAAGTAAATCACAGGCGGGGCTGTTGTTTGGGGCTGAATGGATTTAGATGCAGAATTTGCGAAACGAAGCGAAATGTGACGTATTTCGCCATGCCCGACGGCGTACGTGTGTACTCCGAAGCCCACTCCTACATCCCATAACTTACCGCTTGACTTTGCCCCTAATATAGTGTATTATGTGAATGTAGTTGACGTAAATATATTATGTCAACTACATAACAATAATATATTTAGGAGGGTAATATGAACAAGAAAATTATTACATCATTATTGGCGGCAGGGTTCGCAATGAGTTCTCTTCCGGTCTTGGCTAAAGTACCTGAGGAGATAAAAGGAACAAAATACGAAGAGCCTGTTTCGGTTCTTGCCGCTTTTAAGATTATGAACGGTGACGAAAACGGCGAGTTCAGACTTGACGATACAATCATTCGTTCAGAGGTTACGAAGATGGCTGTAACTGCGTTAGGTATGCAGGATGCGGCTGAAAGCTCAAAAGGTAATCACGATTACCTTGACGTGTCGGAGGATCACTGGGCAAATGGTTACATAAGCATTGCCACAGGATTGGGACTTGTTGAGGGTGACGGCGACGGTAATTTCAGACCTAACGATAAAATAACATATCGTGAGGCAGTTACAATAATGGTACGTGCTACAGGTTATGAACAGTCAGCTTTACAAAAAGGCGGATATCCGTCAGGATATATCAGTGTTGCAAGCGAAAACGCAATGCTTAACGGTGTATCAGGCACATCTGAAAAAGAAATTTCAAGAGGTAATGTTGCCGTATTAACAAACAACGCTCTTGAAACAAAGAAAATGGAGCAGACAGGCTTTGGTGACAGACCAAGCTACAGCGTGGTAGATAAAACGCTTTTGAGCGATAATCTGTCTGCAAAAAAGATTACAGGTCAGATTAAGGCTGTGGGCAAGATGACACTTTCAGGCGTTTCGCCAGTTAATGACGACAGCGTTATGATAGGCAACGAAATATATAAATCAGAATATAATGCAAACGATTTATTAGGTCACAATGTTATTGCATACGTGCAAAAGGATAAGTATAATGAGGAGCATCTTATTCTTGCATTGTCAAACAAACAGACAAACACAGCTCTTGACATTTCTCCCGAGCTGTTTAGAAGTATAGAAACTAAAAACGGTGTTGATGTTATTACTTATTACGAGGGCGGTAAATCCAAAACTGCATCAATAGCAAGTAACGCACAGCTTATATATAACAACCGTAATATTGACTACGATAAAGCAAAGCTCAATATTCAAGACAAAAACGCATATATAAGTCTGCTCGATACCAATTCAGACTCAAAATATGATGTTGTTTTCGTAACAGAGTACGAAAATATAATTGTTGAGTCTGCAACATCGTCAAAAATTACGGGTACAAATCAGAAAGTAATACGTCTTGACGATATTGATTACAAGCTGTACCAAGGCTTTAATGAAATAAGACCTACAGATTTGAGAAAGTGGGATGTTATATCCGTAGTAAAAAGCCCTACAGACGATTACCACGAGATTTATATGTCAAGAAACACAGTTAAGGGTAAGGTTACATCAATAACAAAGAACGGCTTTAAGGTTGACGGGACAGAATATATTACAGCTGCAGAATTTGACAGTGCTGTTTCGTTAGGTGATACAGTAGAATTTTGCCTTGATGTTAATTCAAAGATATCAGCAATAAAGAACGTTGCAATAACTGTTGATTCTTACGGATATCTGACAAATGCATATACTTCAGAAAACGGCGATACATCATACGTTAAGCTTGTAGAAAAAAGCGGCGAAAAAGCGACACTTGAGCTTGCATCAAAGGTGAAGTTTAACGGCGTAAGCACAAAGGCGGAGGATGTTGTAAAAGGTCTTGAAAAAAATACATTGATTGCGTATGTAAAAAATTCATCAAATAATATAAGTGAAATAGATACGGCAATTGACAAGAGCAATAGCGGCACAATTGATACAGATAACTTTACCCTGAATAAAAAGCTCGAGGCTGTTGAGTATAATTCAGGCACTTCAAAGCTTGGTGATGTACGCATAACAAATGATACTATAGTTTTTGACGCATCAAATATTGACAATATATCAGTAGGAAGTAAGAGCTTATTTGCAGACAAGCAGAAATATACAGGTCTTGTATACGATATGACAGAGAAGCTCGAAGCAGGTGTGGTGGTTATAACAGAAACCGAGTATACACCCGACATTTCATCGCAGTCTGCCGTTGTTATAGACATTTCAAGCGGTCTTAACAATGATGGCGAGGATACTGATATAGTGACACTTCTTGTAGACGGCAAGGAAACTACTTTAAATGCTAAAGATAAAAACATTCTTGTAAAGGGTAACGGTGCAAAGCTTGATTTAGGGGACATTATACAGTACAAAACAAACTCTAAGGGTGAGATTGCAGGCATACGTGTACTATTGGATATAGACGCAAAAGATACAGAGTTTATAAATGAGCCTATAGATGATATGACTGTAGTCTACGGTAAAGTTGAAAAGGTATTTGATGATTCTCTAAACGTTTCCGTAAACGGTGCAAGTGCGAAAAACTACGAGATTGACAACAATGTCAGAATATACAGCATAGACAGTGATGCATCAATAAAGGGCGTTGAAGTTGCAGAGTTTGGCGATATTGCGGTATTTGACGAGGACGATAATAACAGAATATTTATCAGAATTGTTAATCATAACGTAAAGGAAGTAATAATCGTAAAATAAAGCTCAATAAAAAGTCGAGGGTGAAAATCCTCGATTTTTTGATTTTTTAATGTATCTTTAATGTTTTGTTATTATAATTAAAATGATTTACATTTAGAAAAATATGTGGTATACTAAGGCTGGAGGTGTTAATATGAGAATACTGGTTGTTGAGGATGAAAAAGACCTGAACAGATTAATTTCAAAACGTCTTGCAAAAGAAGGATATGCAGTCGATAGCTGTTATGACGGCGAAGATGCACTGCATTATATAGAAATGGGCGAGTTTGATGCTGTGATATTAGATATAATGCTTCCGAAATTGAGTGGATATGAAGTATTAAACAGGATGCGTGCTGAAAAAAATCAGACACCCGTACTGTTCCTTACGGCACGTGACAGCATTGATGATAGAGTGAAAGAACTTGATTTAGGTGCTGATGATTACTTGGTTAAGCCGTTTGCATTTGATGAATTGCTTGCACGTATACGTGTTATGATGCGTAAGCAGGCAGGGGAGACTACAAATTTGTTTTCTGTCGGGGGTTTAGTGATTGATATCGCATCACACCGTGTCTGGCGGGATGACATTGAAATAAGTGTGTCGGCAAAGGAATTTGAACTCCTTGAATACTTAATAAGGAACAAAGGTATAGTATTATCACGTGAGAAGATTGAAAATCATATATGGAATTTTGATTACTGCGGCGGTTCAAACGTTGTAGATGTGTATATAAGATATTTAAGGAAAAAGATAGACGACCCATACAAGAAAAAGCTCATACATACAATTCGCGGAGTGGGTTATGTTTTAAAGGAGTAACGCGGGAAATAAGCATCGCATCTCATCTTGAAAGCCTGCCTTGAAGTACATTGAGTACGTCGGCGGCAGTCTTTCAAGCGACCTGCTCGCTTCTTTCCCGCGTTAGGTAAAGGGGATGAGCGTCGCATCTTGCCCTTTTGCGGAACTTGAGGTACATTGAGTACATCGGCGTTCCGAAGAAAAGACAATCTGCTCGCTTCTTTCCCACGTTAGGTAAAGGTGATAAGCGTCGCATCTCATCTTGAAAGCCTGCCTTGAAGTACATTGAGTACATCGGCACATGGAGATAATAATATGAATAAAATATCCGTTAAAATAAAAATCACGCTCTGGTATACGATTATTATGCTTGTTATTTCGATAACAGCGTTGTTTGTTATGCTTTCAGTGAGCCGTGAGATATTAATTAAAGAGTCAAGCACACGTCTTGCAGAAAGCGTAAACCGTATGATACCGATGATAAACGATCCGCGTCATAATATAGAGGATATTCCCAATTTCAGATTTTTTAATGACGGTGTACATACTGCAATCTACAATGATGACGGAAAGCTTATAAAAGGATTTATTCCCTTTGAATTTATTGAAAATGTTAATCCTACAAATGATACGGTACAGGAAATAAAATATAACGGTGAAGAATTTTTGGTCTATATGCACGAAACTATGGCAAAAGGAAACCGTCCGTATCAGATACGGGGAGTCATTTCAATTTCAGATGAGGGTTTAATGCTTGAGAGTGTCAAAAAAATAAATCTGATTATGATATTTATATTTGTGGCGGCGGCAGCATTGGGCGGTTATCTTATTACAAAAAATGCACTAAAGCCTGTTTCAAAAATAAGCGATACAGCGAAAAACATAAGCAAGAGTAAGGATTTATCACAAAGAATATCGCTTGGAAAAGGGAACGATGAGCTTCATTCTCTGGCAAATACCTTTGATGAAATGCTTGACAAGCTTGAAGATACGCTTGAAAAAGAAAAACAGTTCACATCAGACGCATCTCACGAGCTTAGAACACCTATTGCTGTTATAACGTCAGAGTGTGAGTATGCACTCGAATATGCATCGTCTTTGGACGAAGCAAAGGAGTCGATTTTGTCAATAAAACGTCAGACGGACAGAATGGCAAAGCTCGTTTCGGAACTCCTCACAATAGCACGTATGGACAGAAAAAGTATACCGCTCAATTTTGAAAAGATAAATTTCAGCGAGCTTTTAAAAGCGGTGTGTGACGAACAAGCAGAAATTCACGAAGACAATATTAAGCTTACAAGATGTATTGAACCTGATGTATACGCTATGGCTGATTCGGCACTTATTATACGTCTTTTGGTCAATCTTATTGATAATGCGTACAACTATGGCAAAGACAACGGCGAAATAACGGTAAGTCTTTCACAGAACACAGAAAACATTATATGCGTTGTTTCCGATGACGGAATAGGAATAGCGGAGGAAAATATAAATAAAATTTGGGAACGATTTTATCGCGCAGACAAATCACGTACAGACAACGGCGGCAGTATGGGGTTGGGTTTATCTATGGTTAAATGGATTGCACAATGCCATAACGGCAATATCTCAGTTGAGAGTAAGCTGGGTGTCGGAAGCACTTTTACACTTGTTTTACCGAAAAAAATTTAATAATTTGTTAAATTGATAAAATACCTTGAAATCGCTCGCTTTTTGTGATATAATTTATGTATATATTTTGATTATACATGGAAGGAAAGTGACGATAAATGTATGACGTTAAATCAATGAATGCCGATGATTTTATAGATGACGGCGAAATATCAGACACACTGTTATATGCTCAGGAAAACAAGAATAATTATAAGCTTATTGACTCTATAATTGAAAAGGCGGCGGAATGTAAGGGGCTTACACATCGTGAAGCCTCTGTTTTGCTTGCTTGTGAAAATGACGAGCTAAACAACAAGATATATTCTCTTGCTAAGAAAATTAAACAGCGTATATACGGTAACAGAATAGTGTTTTTTGCCCCGTTGTATCTGTCTAACTATTGTATAAATTCTTGTACATACTGTCCGTATCATGTAAAGAACAAGAATATGTGCAGGAAAAAGCTCACCCAGGAAGAGGTAAAAGCGGAAACTATTGCTTTACAGGATATGGGCCACAAACGTCTTGCATTAGAGGCAGGTGAGGACCCTGTAAATAATCCGTTGGAATATATTTTAGAGTGTATACAAACAATTTATTCCATAAAGCACAAAAATGGTGCAATTCGCCGTGTAAATGTAAATATTGCCGCAACGACGGTAGAAAATTATACTCGTCTAAAAGATGCAGGAATAGGTACATATATACTGTTCCAGGAAACGTATAATCGTAAGAACTATGAGCAACTGCATCCGGCAGGCCCGAAAAGTGACTACAAATACCATACAGAGGCTATGGACAGAGCTATGCAGGGTGGTATAGACGATGTAGGTTTAGGTGTACTGTTCGGTCTTGGTACTTATGCTTATGAGCTTTGCGGACTCTTGATGCACGCAGAACATTTAGAGGCTGTTTTCGGTGTAGGCCCTCATACTATAAGTGTACCGAGAATTTGTCCGGCTGATGACATAGATGTAAATGATTTCACAAATGCTTTGCCTGACAAAATATGGCAAAAAATTGTTGCTATTATAAGAATTGCCGTTCCTTATACAGGTATGATTGTTTCTACACGTGAGAGTGCGGAGAACAGACGTGTGGCATTGGAATTGGGTATTTCGCAGATTTCAGGTGCGTCAAGCACATCTGTAGGCGGATATGTGAACTCTGATGAGCCACAGGAAAATACTGCTCAATTTGAAAGAAGCGACACAAGAACTCTTGACGAGGTTGCCGACTGGTTAATTCAGATGGGATATATTCCTTCATTCTGTACAGCGTGCTACCGTGAGGGCAGAACAGGCGACAGATTTATGCCTTTGGCAAAATCGGGAGCTATCGGAAACTGCTGTCAGCCTAATGCAATTATGACACTTAAGGAATACCTTGTAGATTATGCATCGGACACAACGAGAAAACATGGTGAAAGCCTGATTGAAAAAGAGCTTATGAATATACCTAATGCAAAGGTACGACAGATTACGATTGATAATCTCAAAAAGATAGAAGACGGCGAAAGAGATTTCAGATTTTGATTTTCGAGGTAAATGATTATGAATTGGTTAGCAATTGCGGGAATTATACTCGATTGTTTATGTCTTGGACTGCTTATAGGTTTAGTTATTTATAAATTTAAAAATAGGAGAAAATAAATGGGTTTATTCAACAGTTATTTAAAAGATGGTCCCGGTGTGGACGTAAATGCACCGAAGAAGAAAGGTATATTTTTGTTTCTTGAGGTTTTAGGACGTAAGTTCTTTAAGCTTATGAAGGCAAACTGCTTATATTTTTTAACAAGCATACCGTTTTTTGTTATCGTTATGCTGATTTTAGCACCGCCTTTGAGAAGTATTTTTGTGTCTGCTGAAACGGTAGGCGATAACCCGATGAGTCAGATATTATTCGATTTGATGTTTGCAGGTATTATTTTTAACTTTATCGGCTCAGGACCTTCGGCGGCGGCGTATTCGTTTGTTACACGCTCATTTACAAGAAGTGAGCCTGTCTGGGTTGCCAGCGACGGATTTGATAAATTTAAAGAGAATTTTAAATATTCAATGATACTTGTAATTGCCGATATCGTTATCCTGTTTTTATCGTATGTCGCAGTTAGATTTTACGGTTCAAACGGAAGCTTGTTTTACGTATTCTTATACTTCTTTTTGATGATTATATTGGCTATATATTCAATGTCACATATTTTTATGTATCAGATAATGGTTACATACGAGTGTAAGTTTATGGACATAATCAAAAACGCAATTATACTCACATTTGCTAAACTTCCGATGTGCATATTGCTTTCAGCTATCGGTGTTGTTCTTTGTGCATTAATATATTCATATCTCGGATTTTTCGGAATAGCTGTATACGTTTTAATCGGTATGTCATTTACGAGATTTCCGCTTGAGTTTTATGCTTCAAGAGTGATTGAGAAAAATATTGCGTTGACACAAAATTCAAATCAAGGGGACACAGAATAATGATTTTAGGTGAGTACGATGTTGCCGTTATCGGCGGCGGTCACGCAGGGGCTGAAGCGGCACTTGCATCTGCAAGGCTTGGAGCGAAAACTGTTATGTTTTCAATAAGTCTTGATGCTATCGGCAATTTGCCGTGCAATCCGAGCATAGGCGGTACGGCAAAGGGACATCTGGTACGTGAAATAGATGCTTTAGGTGGCGAAATGGGAAAGGCTGCCGATGCGTCATTTATTCAGTCGAAGATGCTAAATCGCGGTAAAGGCCCTGCGGTACACTCTTTGCGTGCCCAGGTTGACAGAAAGACATATCACCGTGAAATGAAACGCCGTCTTGAAAATCAGAAGAATTTACAGATTAAACAGGCTGAAATTGTCGAAATATTGACAGATGATGGGGCAGTGTCGGGTGTCGTTACAGACACGGGTGCAACATATAAGGTAAAAGCCGTTATTGTTGCTACAGGTACATTCCTTAAAGGAAAGATACTTATGGGCAACTATAGTAAAGAGAGCGGCCCTGACGGTATGTTTCCGTCAAACAAGCTGTCTGAAAGCCTCAAAAGCTTAGGTATTACGCTAAGACGTTTTAAAACGGGTACACCTGCACGATTGCACGCCGACACACTCGACTACAGTAAAATGGAGGTCGAAAAAGGCGATGAGCATATTGTTCCATTCTCTTTTGAGACAGAAAATATTGGCGAAAATAAGGTGGATTGTTATCTCGTTTATACTAACGAAACAACTCATAAAATCATACACGAGAACTTGCATAGAAGTGCTATGTACAGCGGTTTGGTGGAGGGTGTAGGACCGAGATACTGCCCATCAATTGAGGATAAGGTCGTAAGATTTCACGAAAAGCCGAGACATCAGCTTTTTATTGAGCCGATGGGGCTTGATACAAAGGAAATGTATGCACAGGGCTTTTCAACAAGCTTGCCCGAAGATGTCCAGATTGCAATGTACAGGTCTGTAAAAGGTCTTGAAAATTGCGAAATAATGCGTAGTGCTTATGCAATTGAATACGATTGCTGTGACCCGACAGAGTTATACAGAACGTTAGAGTTCAAGACAGTTTCAGGACTTTACGGAGCGGGACAGTTTAATGGTACGTCAGGCTATGAGGAAGCCGCCGCACAAGGTCTTGTTGCGGGCATAAATGCCGCTTTAAAATTAAAGGGTGAGAAACAGCTGTCTTTGGAACGGCTTGACGGATATATAGGTACACTTATAGACGATTTGGTTACCAAAGGTACAAACGAGCCGTACAGAATGATGACATCACGTTCTGAATACAGGCTTTTATTGCGTCAGGATAACGCAGATGAAAGATTGACACCTATAGGCTACAAGATAGGATTGATAAGTGATGAGAGGTATCAAAAGCTATTAAACAAGCTACAAATGATTGACGATGAAATGAAACGCTTATCAAGTTATACTGTATCTCCGTCTACAGCAAATCCAATACTTGAAAAATACGGCTGTACTCCTATTAAAACAGGCATTAAGCTTGCGGAGCTTATAAAGCGTCCCGAACTTGACTATGAGAAACTAAAGGAGGCAGATCCTGACAGACCTGTATTACCTTATGAGGTAGTTGAGGAGGCGGAAATAAAGCTAAAGTATTACGGATACATCAAGCGTCAGCTTTCTCAAGCAACGCAAGCCAAGAAAATGGAGTCACGTCGTATTCCGCCCGAAATCGACTATAATCAGATACACGGTCTGCGTCTTGAGGCACGTCAAAAGCTTGACAAGATAAGACCCGAGTCTTTAGGACAGGCTTTGCGTATATCGGGTGTATCACCTGCGGATATTTCTGTTTTGATTATCTGGCTTGAGGCATATTCAAAAAACAATTAGTTTACGATATGCGAGGTGATATGAATGAAAATTTCATTCAACAGAGAATACAGATGCTGTGGATGTGAAATGTTATATAAAGAGTCGGATGTCAAATACACATACAAACGAAGCTGTATATGTAATAATTGTTATGCGGGCTTTTATCCGTATACTCAGGAGGCATATTACGAGGCTTCAGAGGGTGTTGAATTTTTAGCACCAATATTTCGGTACACAGGTGTATACAGAAAAATATTCTTGAATTATAAATTCAACTCAAACATTGCATCAGGAAATTTACTGGGAAAAGCTATGTATGATGCAATATGCAATCGTGATGATTTTAGCGGCTACAGCTATATTGTGCCTGTTGCGGCATCAAAGAAGCGGTATAATGACAGAGGCTATAACCAATCGGAATTGCTTGCAAAATATGTTTCATCTGCGATTGATTTGCCTGTATTGAACGCTCTTAAAAGAATAAAACATTCTGTTCCGCAAAGCAGATTAAGCGTCAATATGCGTTTTAAAAATGTTAAGGGCGTTTTTGATTGTGACTATCCTTTTTCAAACGAAAATGTAATTTTATTCGACGATATTTATACAACAGGTGTCACAGCCTGTGAATGTGCAAAAGTATTACATCGTGCAGGAGCAAACAAGGTTTGCATTATTGCCGGAGCGTATAATGCTCCAAGAGAGGGTAAAGACAGAGGAATACATATATTCTAAACAATAAGCAAATATGTCTATATATGGTAGATAAAATGGTATATAAATCCATATTTGGGGTAGTATTAATAAAAAAGTCACTATCGTGACTGTCGTTCCGCTGTGCTTCACTCCAATAGGTAGATTTTTTTGCTATCAGGAAATTGAGAAATTTCCTAATAGATAAAAAGTTCATAAATTTTATTAAAAAATACCTAAAAATATCTTGATTATGCATAAAAAGTATGGTATAATAGATAAGGAAAGTTTACAAACCTTGCAGAGTTTGTAATTAATGCATTTGCAGAACGGAAAATACAGTCGTAGAAAACACGGCAGATATGGAGGAAGGAATTTATGAAAAAGAAACTAATATCGTTAGCTTTAGCTTTAACTGCAATTTGTACTTCAACATCAGTTTTTGCTGAGTATTCTTTTACTGATATTGGTGAGGAACAGTACAGCTGGTGTGCACCTCAGATAGAGGAAATGAATGAGGCAGGGTACATTAACGGTTATCCTGATGGAACATACAGACCTGATAATCAGGTTACTAAGCTTGAGTGTATAGCATTATTTGCACGTGCTATGGGTTCGGGTAACGAAGCTAATGACGATATTTTAGCATTGGCACATGAAAAATATGATAGTGCTATTAAGTCATCAAGCCTGTCATGGGGCGAAGATGAGATAGTATATATGATGTATAAAGAGGCTCTTACCACTGCCGATCTTACTACATATATAAATGGCGATGCTAAAAATCTTCCGATGACTCGCGGAGAGGCTGCTGTTATTATTACAAAGGCTATGGGCGGCGAAGAAGAAGCTAAATCTGTTACATCTGTTTCATTACCGTATACAGATGCAAGAGAGATACCCTCAAATATTTTACAGTACGTTAAATATGTAACGGATAAAGAGATAATGAATGGTATAGATGATGCATTTTCTGCCAACGGAACTGTTACAAGAAGCCAGATTGCAGTAATGCTAAGCCGAGTGATTGATAAGTGTGACTATTCATTCAATAAAGCAAGAATTACTGATATAAATGAAAAGGAGTCAATAATTACATATACTGTTGACGGCGAAGAACATTCATTTAATTATACTGTCGATACTGATTTCTATATAAAAGGTGAAAAAGTTCCCGCAAGCAGCATACCTGCAAACGTTGCGGCTGTAGTTCTTATGTCGGGAGATAATGTAGTTGCATTTGATGCTATGTCAGATCAGTCCGATGAAGAAATTTCCGTAGTTTTTATGGGCTATAATTCATCAAGTACAATAACAAGAATTAACGTAAAAGACAGTGAATCTTCCGATTATGTAAGAACATTTACATGCGTTAAGGATGTCCCTGTAACATATCAGGGTTCTCCTGCAACTTTAAAGGCATTAAAAGCGGGTGACTCTGTTGTATTGACTTTATCAGACGGTAAAGTACAGGCAATATCTGCTGTAGAGAAAACAGTAGAGATTAATAATGCGACTGTAGAGGCTATTGATGTTAGTGATGAGGATGTGACTATCACCATTGCTCATGAAAAGAGCGAATATGACGGTAAAACATATTCTGTAAGCAATAAGGTTTCTGTTACTAAAAACAACAAAGAGTCAGATTTAAGATCAATATATGTAGGAGATACCGTATCCTTAGTATTGAAATATGGTGAGGTAACATCAATTACGGCAAAGGCAACAAGCAGTACGGTTGAGGGTGTTCTGACAGGTATCAGCATAGGAAATACAACAAAAATCACAATGACTGTAAACGGTCAGGAGAAAGAATACATTGTACCTATAGGCTGTGCGATTGAAAAGAACGGAGAGACGGTCGATATTTACGATCTGAAGCTTGATGATACCTTAAGAGTAACCGTTGAATCAGGTACAGTAACAAATATTAAATCTATAGCATCACAGACGATATCGTCAGGTAAAATATCAGGCGTTGTTTCTGCGGTAAATACAGGCTTCAAGTTTGTAGCTGTTACAATGGAAAACAGTACAGTTCCAATAAATGTGTATGTAAATGCTTCTACGAAGTACACAGTAGTAAGGAGTTCTTCAACAGGAGCATCGCTAAGCACAATCAAGGTGGGAGATAAGGTAGACTGTTACGTAACTGCTAATAACGGCGCTTATGTTGCAAGCGACATAGTAATTGAAAAAGCAAATTAAAACAAGATAAACGGAGGCTGTCAAGGTAACCCTTTTCAGCCTCGTTTATTTAAAAGCTCTGGAGGACGTTATGTTAGATTGGTTGAAGAAAAATTCCAAGTGGGCAACTTATTTTTTATTGGGAGCATTACTTATTGCGGTATATAAAACGTTTGACAGTCTTGGATTTTTATGGGGTGGTATTCTTAAGGTTTTTTCTGCGCTAAAGCCGTTTATTATTGCATTTGCTATTGCGTATATGCTGAACATTCCGACAAAAAAGTTAAAAACTCTTATCGACAATAAGATTAAATGGAAGTATGCAAATAAACATTCCAACGGTTTAAGTATAACTATTGTTTATGTCTTGTTTATTATAATATTTATATGGTTAATAGGCAGTATAGTTCCGGCAATGATTGGTGACATTATGGAAATGTATCAGGATATTCCTTCCTATGCACAGGAAATAGTTGATTTTGCAAATAACTCGAATTTTGCTCAAAAAATCGGTTTTAAACCCGAAACACTCGATTTATCGAAAAAGTTAATGGACTTTGTAAATGGCTTGTTTTCGACAGATGTTATGAAAAATGGTATCAAGACAATAACCACAGGCGTATGGTCCTTTGCATCGGGATTTATTAATGTATTTATTGCGTTGATTGCCTCGGTATATATGCTCCTTGACAAGGAACGGATTTTAAGGGCTATACAGAATTTAGCTGACAGATTTAATTCACACGGCAAAGCAGGTGCATTTATAAGACATTGGTCAAACATTAATGAGGTATTTACACAGTATATCTATGCAAGATTGACAACATGCATAATAATGGCCGCCGCATGCTCGCTCATTCTTATAATTATGGGTGAGAAATATGCGTTATTACTCGGAATATTCATAGGATTTATGGATATAATACCATATTTCGGCTCAATTATTTCATGGATAGTCGGTTTTGTCATTATGACGATTTCGGGCGGATTAAGTCACGGAATATGGTGTTCTGCAATGATGCTTGTTATGCAGCAGATAGACGGAAACATTATTTCACCTAAGCTTACAGGTGAGAGACTCGAAATACGTCCGCTTGCTATTATAATAGCCGTATCCGTAGGCGGAAGCTTGTTCGGTTTTGTGGGTATGTTAATATCTGTTCCTGTTGTGGCGATATTAAGAGCTATTATATCCGAATTGTTGGATACAAAGATTTTAGATAAAGAATAGGCCTTAAAAGGGGAAATTATGGATAAACTAATAAAAATTGCAGTTGTTGGCGGCGGTGCGTCAGGACTGATGGCGGCTATTGCCGCAAAAGATGAGCATACTGCTGTAACGGTATACGAAAAAGAAAAACGTGTCGGCAGAAAAATATTGGCAACAGGTAACGGCAGATGTAATATGACGAATATTAATGCATCCGAATTGGATTATCACGGTTCGGATGTTAGTTTTATGCGTGATGTAATAGATAAGTTTTGGGTTGGTGATACGCTTTTGTTTTTTCAATCCTTAGGTGTTCTCTGGAAGGAAGAGGATGGCGGTAAGGTGTATCCGTATTCAGATACTGCATCAGCTGTTTTAGATGTGTTAAGACGGAAAACTGAACTAAAAGGCGTAGAAATTCTATGCGAACGTGCCGTAAAAAGCATCGTAAAAAAAGGAAAGAATTTTACGGTGACTGACTCCTCAGGCGTAAAGCTTAACTACGATAAGGTAATTGTTGCAACAGGCGGTAAAGCAGGTTCGCAATTAGGTTCAGACGGAAGCGGATACGCATTGCTTAAAAGCTTCGGACATAAAATAACATCGGTTTATCCATCACTTGTTCAGATAAAAACGGAAACAGAAACAGTAAAAAAACTCAAGGGAATTAAAGTGAATGCAACCGTTTCTTTAGGTGATAAGTCTAAAACGGGTGAGCTTTTATTTACAGAGTACGGAATATCTGGTCCGCCTGTCTTTTGGCTCTCATCATATCTTTATGATAATAAAGAAGTTTCTATTGATATTATGCCTGAATATACGTATTCAGAGATATATGATATGTTGAAAAAAAGAGTGAATGTATTAGCAGATATTGCATTGGAGGATTTCTTTGTGGGTATGCTAAATAAACGTGTATCGCAGGCATTTTTAAAGCACGCAGGTATTGAGCCTCTTTCACGTAAGGCAAGCTCTCTGTCTGATAAGGAATTAAAAACAATCGTTTCTGTTATTAAAGGAATGAAACTTAAAATATGCGGCACTTCATCATGGAATAATGCTCAGGTGACAAAGGGCGGTGCGTTAGTGTCAGAGTTTAATTCTGAAACTATGCA
>JAQXXM010000131.1 GCA_029226065.1 Clostridiales bacterium | reverse complement strand
TTTCACGTATTCTGCTTACAATTCTCTCCTCGTATGTCATAGAAAGACTTTTTATATGTTCAATTTCTTCGGCAGTCGCATCACGATAAACACCATTTTCAAGCACCTTCATCTTTTTCTCACTCCTTTCACAATCAACGTTGTACCTGACGAAAATGTTGCGATACTTGTTATTGTAATCTTATTTATAGTGTCACTTCCTGTTATTACGTTCATCATACAGCTGGCGAGGTTCGTATATCTTTCGCCCAGAGATAAATCTACAGTCATGTTGTTTGTTCCCAAAAGCCCTGTACCATCGCTGCCATATCTTAAGAAAATAATGCCCCATTTTCTTAAGCCACTGGGCATGTAACCAGGACACGCATTGTCCCAGTATGTTACATCGTTACACTTTATATTCAGCTTAGTGCTTGCAGTTGTTGAAATATTACAATCTATTGAAAAATCGGTAAGTTCAAATGGCTCGCCATTGTCATCAGCAGATATTATTATTTGGTTCGGCAGGTTGCCATCACTATCTCTTGCTACAGTATATGTACATATATACTCAAAATCCTTTTTGTCTTCCTTATGTGTAATTTCCGTTGTGTTGTCATCTGCCGTAGACTGTGCCGCATCAGCTTTACTCTCGGCTGTGTCTGCCGTAGACTGTGCCTCAACTGCTTTCATATCTGCAATGTCCGCCGATTCTTGTGCAGCATTTGCACTGTTGTTTGCAATGTTGGCTAAAGTATGTGCAGCAGTAGCCAAACTTTGGGCAGCATTTGCTGTAGTGTTTGAATTTTCGGCTTTCTGTTTTGCACTATCAGCCGTTTCGCTTGCCGATTCTGACGAAGACATAGCCATTACAGCAACACTGTATGCATCATTAATATCACCTGAAGCTTTTGTGAGATCAGCTTTTGCTTTTTCTGCACTGTCCTCTAAATTAGTTATTCTGTTTTGCACTTCACCACTGAGTTTTTCAAAGCTTACGCTTTTATCGGGATGATCAATCACGCCCGCATCTCTATGTGTATCAACAAGATTTTTTGCGTAATCCCCTGCCCAGTTGTTCTGTGTTCTTTTTTCATTATAGCTTTCTAAATTTGCATCAACAAAAGAACTCATATTTTTCTACCTCCATAAATACATTTACCACCAACCGTAGAGTTTTCCGCCGTCCTGCGGGATATTGTTTGTTATCCATCTCTTATATGCATCAAGTCTTGAATTAAACGCTGTCATAAATTGATTGTACGTATTAAAATCACGCTGATACATACATATTTTAGCTATCAA
Organism: Clostridiales bacterium; assembly: GCA_029226065.1. Taxonomy (GTDB): domain Bacteria; phylum Bacillota; class Clostridia; order UBA1381; family UBA1381; genus Ornithomonoglobus. The sequence continues at coordinate 1,291 of JAQXXM010000131.1, read as the reverse complement.
ATAATCAACATACATCCCATCATACGGTGCATCACATACGGTTTTATCTGTTATAATCCTGCATACTGTTCCGTCCTCCGTGTCAGAGAAATCATCAATACTGCCTTTTGGTACGTACAGTTTAAATCCATTTTGTGTAAACTTCACATCAAAGACTGAAAGTTCTGCACTTTTATCTCCTACAGATATATTTACACTGTCGCCTGCTCTGTACATATCGGTATGAACAGTTATTGCAGACTCTGTTTTATCGAAGGTTATCTCACCTCGATAATTTGCCTGACGTATCGGTATGTACGGCATTGAAAATACAATATCGACAGGTGACTTTATATCACCTAAATCTTGTACTTTCCGTAAATCTGTTTTTTTCAGATATTTGCCGTTATATATAACCGCACGTACATTTTCAAATCCGACATCCTCAGGCAATAGTATATCTCCATTCAAATCAGGTGCAAGTGTGACCTTTTGAAAAACCTCCCTGTCCTCTATTGTCAGCATAGACGACACCTCATCACACCAAGTATACATTTCCGATACTGAATACTCTGACGGACAATAGCTTTGCGCACGTCTTATGGCTTCGTTTATATACACTCAAAAGTCCTCCTCTCATATCAATATTCCTTATAACGTCTGCCGCCCTCAGGTTTTCTTATTTCAATCTCATAAATCACGACTTTCCCCTGTCCGCAAATCTTTATCTTATAATCAGTGTCCATTATAATCCGTATGGGGCATCTGAAAATATGCAATCCGCTTTCGGAAATAATCTTATGCTTTACGAATTCACTTCTGCCCGTTGCCGTCTCAACCCACAGCTTTGCACCATCTGTAATTTCTGCACGAATCCATATCTCGTTAACACCTTTGTTGTCAAACTTATTGTCGTGCATACACACAAACTCCGCCCACCATTCATCAGGTATCGCAGAATTCATTTTATGTAAACTGTGTTCATCTGCCGCAAAGTATTCATTTTTAAACCTGAAAAATCCTACTGCTGAAAAATCATCCTGTTTGTGCCACAATCCATACCGCGTATTATACGTCAACAGTTCACGAACTCCATCGGACTTCATTGCAGATGCATAGTAGGAAATCCCGTCATACCCTGCCACTGCCGATACATACTCGGTATTCAGTTTCGCACTTATCAACTGCGGTACTGAACCGTTGTATAAATAAAAACCGTTATAACTCAAGAATATGATACCGCTTGGCGTAGCTACTGCTGATTTTGGCGATATACAGCCTATACCATTTATTACAGTTGTATTATAATTTA
>JAQXXM010000130.1 GCA_029226065.1 Clostridiales bacterium | reverse complement strand
ATTCGTGTTATAATAGGCTTTGGCGCACGAATGCTTGACAGACACGGGCTTATGCCGAAATCTATTATGGCTACGGATATACACTACGCATCTGTCGTTTTGTCGCAGTTAGGATCTATTAAGCTTGGTGCAGCATATCATCATCTGACAGAGTGGGGGACAAACTCGCTTTTTATAACTGTAGGCGAAAAGAAAAAACATCCGTTTTATGACAACAACGGAAATATGACGATGAAAAGCAGTATAGATATAGGCTTTACTGTAGATGAACGCATATCGGACGGATTTTATTTTGCGAAGTCGGTTCGATTGATGAAAAAGTTGCTTGAGCATCCCGAGCTTTTGGAGGATGAGCTTAATACAAAGGTATTGTATTAAGATGTTTTGTGGAGGGTATATGGAAATTGTAAAATATAACGGTTCGCTTGAAAAATATGGAATTATTGAACCAGACAATGATAGAATAAACGGTGATGCAAGGATAGACAAAGACGGTGATACAGAGTATGTGCAATTTGATATGGAATGTTTGCTATGCTCGTATGACTATTGCCGTATGTTCACCCGTGACGGTGCGGTACAGATAACACTTGATTGCGGTAAAATAGACAGATACTCTGCACAGTATTGTTTTAATCCGTTTTGGACACGCCCTATTTACGGTACAGATGTAGATGAGATTGATAAAGAAATGCAGTATATACTGTTGGAGTCCGGTGACAATTACATATTCATTCTTCCTGTATCAAATAACAAATTTAATACCACCATCGTCTCACAGGATGGTAAACTCACATTGTGGGTGAATATGCTGTACAGCGGAGCTGAACATATAAGCGGTACGGCAGCGGTTATAACAACGGATACAGATCCATATATGTCAATAAAAAAAGGCTTCAGAACTGCATATAATAAAGGTCTTATTAAAACACCGCCCCGTGATGGCAAAAAATACCCTGATGTGCTTAATAAGCTTGGATGGTGTAGCTGGGATGCATTTCATCACGATATATCTGAGGAAAAACTAATAAATAAGCTTGAGGAGTTCAAGGCGAAGGATATACCTGTTAAGTGGGTGTTAATAGACGATGGTTGGTCACAGTTTAAGGATGATAAACTGTTATCCATATATGAGGACAGAGAAAAGTTTCCTGACGGTCTAAAGCATACAATAAACCGAATGAAAACCGAGTATGGTCTTGAGGCGGTAGGAGTATGGCATTCGCTGACGGGATATTGGTATGGTACAGATTATGAAGATGATACTGTAATGCAATCACGAAAGGGCAGAGTTATACCGAAAGGGTATGAGTTCTACTCAAAATGGCATAGCTATTTACGTGAGCAGGGCGTTGATTTTATTAAGGTAGACAGTCAGGGAAATACAGTTGAGTTTCTGAAAAACACCTATAATGCCTTGGGTTTAATATCTGGAATTTTTGACGGTCTGGAGAAATCTGCCGAAGAAAACTTTGATTTTATGATAAATTGTATGGGGATGAATAACATCAACTCATTAAACCATAAAAGCTCGGTATTATTGCGCAGCAGTGATGATTTCTATCCTAAAAAGGACGATGCTTTCTATAACCACGCAGTCGATAATATATATAACTCTGTATTTTATAATGAGTTATTCTATTGTGATTATGATATGTGGTGGTCAAAACACTTTGCAGCAAAACAGAATGCAGTCCTGCGTTATATGAGCGGAGGACCTGTATATACAAGTGATGAGCCTGGTGGCTCGGATAATGAGTATATCAGGATGTTTACTGCTGATGACGGAAGCTTCAAACGTCCGAAAAACGCTTTACGTCCTACGTATGATTGCTTGTTCGGGTTTGATAAGGTGCTAAAAGCATTTAATGAAAATGATGACGGATATTTTGTTACTGCGTTTACCTTTGATGAAAGAGGTAGGACAACTGTACAATCCTCCGACTTTGGCGGTCATGGAAATTACGAGGTAACGGAGTTCTTCAGCAAGGAGCATTTCATACTATCTGACGGTGAGAGTAAGGATATAGATCTATGCTCAAATGATGTTAAAATTTATCAATTTGTTAAAATATAACTTAAAGAAAAGGATTATATCAAAATAGCCTTGTGAAAAAATATTGCACAAAAAATCTCCTAAAATACAGCAAAATCAAGCTGTGTTTCGGGAGATTTTCCTTGTTTTTAGATGACTGTTTTGTGCAAATTGATATTTGAAAATTGTTTTGATACAGCCCCTTCAACGTTAATTTGTTATATAAAATTTAACAGGCATTGATTTGATGCCATTTTAAGCCTTTGAACGGTCTGCGCTAAATGCAACAGCCCCTGATACATTATTACGATGAAATTGCTCGTTTTATTTTAGAATTTCTATAATCGGTGAAGACAGTACACCAATGTCCTTAAGGCAATATTCATAGCTCCATTTACTGCCTTCCGTACACCATGCAACAGGGAAAACCCACATTGTATCATCACGTAGGTGCAGTGGTCCAAATGAATTCTTTCTGTTTCCGAAACATTATATGCTGATTGTATGTCTGCCTTTTTCTAAATAACCCATATTGATTTTATACGGAGCAAAAGCTAACTTTTGATATTCCCCTCCGTCTACGGAAACCTCAAGAAGAGCGCCTCTGTAGTGATAGATCGTTACTTGCACATCTCCGCTTTCCTCCGCTTCAAATTCTGCACTGTATGTAAGATTTCCGCCATAGAAGGGCATTCCTTGATGGACAATTGAGCCGAAGCCTATTTCCTTGCTGGGCGGACAAATTGTTGCTTTTGTTCCGCACAATTTAACGTCAAAATCACCGAGTATGAACATATTCTCAAGACTTGCTATATTCCCAACAGGCACCTTTACAATAAGCTCATTGGTGCCTTTTCTAATCTTCGGTAAATCAATCGTATGAATACTTATATCCGTAAAATAGCCGTTAATATCAATTTCTGCCTTTTCGCCGTTTAGGTAAATTTCTTCAGCTTCCTCAAATGCTAAACGCACGTTTGTTTCGATTTCACTGTCAAAAGTAAATTTCAATATCGGGTGAAGATGTATTTTTCTGTCTTTAACAGCCCACGGCTGTGTGCCTTCGCCGGAGTAATTCGGAAAACCATATTTGTTTTTAATTTCTTTGTTTATACGTAATATTTCTTCTGTTTCGTTAAAGGTTTTGCCGTCGTCCGTTGACCATTGTGCCATATCAAGTACAAGCACATTGTCCTCTTCACGACTGTAATTCACCTGACCTCTGAAATCCACTGTTTCAACACAAGCTTTTTCTAAGCTTGGTGCAAACGGCTTTTTCTCCTCGTTGTTGAGCTTTAAAAGCAAGCTGTCTGTACTGTATATCGTCTTATTTATCAGAGTCCAACCGTTTTCATACGCATACTCAAGTTCTTCCTCTTCACCTGTAAGTGTATTTAAAAGTATCGGTGTCTGTTCACCCTTTATGCGTATCAAAATATTTTGCGGCTTCACAATATCGGGAGTCTCATCATATTTTATGTTGGCAATAAAGATATATTTGTCGCTTCCATCCTGCCGTTCACAATATATAAGATTGTCCGCAACGGTACCATTGTCATTTGAAATTTCAACGGTTCTTAAATCATTAAGCTGTTCATACAAGTTGTCGGAAACACTGCTTACATTTATGCTGTTTTCAAAAAGAGTGCGTGCATCCTCACATTTTTCACCATCAATAAGGGAGGGATAAGCACCTATGAATATTACTTTTCCACCGTTTTTAGCATATTCATCAAGAATATCTAACGTGGTGCGGCGCATTGTGCTAAGTGGCGGTATGATAATAGCCGAATATGCCATATCACCCACATGGAGCTTTCTGTCACTGCTGTTTTCGTACTGCTCAGGCAAAAGACCTTCATTTATAAGATCAAAATCAAGATGATTAGAGAGCAGTCCGTTTATTACAGAGTCTATACTTTGCTCGGCAGACGTAATTTTTCTGTTTAAATCATCATCACGACCTATCATAGTCCACATCGACTCAATAGGATGAATTACACCTATATTTACAATCGCCTTTCCGCGAGTCAAAACGGTGTTCACTCTTGAAATATGATCTTCAATATACGAGAACTCCTTATACCAGGGAGACTGATAGCTTATTGAAGCAGGGTAATCACGTTTTGCACTGCCTTTCATTGATACCCAGGACAAATGAAGAACACGCTGTGTTACACCGAGAGCCGCTTGCCAATCCGCATGGAATTTGTGGCCTCTAAAGTCGAAATCCCAGCCCGTTACACCACATTCCTCCGACATCATACCTTCTTTTGAATACTGATGTACTGCTGACTGTGTCTGCTTTGCTGTCAATAACTCAACGTGATTGCCAAGCATATCTATTCCAGGAATATCCATATACTTATAAGCACGCATTGCATCGCCTATGCTGCGTGCCTGAAGGAACAGATTTTCCTCACTGAAAAGATGTGCCGTATAGTCGATGTCGTCGCTGATGCATCTTTCATGACACAGACGGCAGAAAGTATTTGTAAATCGGTCTGTAATATGTTTAAAATATCTGTATTGTACAAGGACGTCTCCGTCGGCTCTCTCCCAACATATTTCGGGCAGCTTGTCGATAATGGAATAGCCAAATTCGGTTTTGAACGTATCGTCAAAGTCTGTTGTCCATGGCAGTATTTTGTCTTTGTCGCCCGAAGGCAGAAATACTGTTCCGAAATGCGGCTCATCGCTGAACATAAGCGTAACCGTATCGCCCATATATTCACCTACCGTATTTTCATACGGCGGATATGTAATATCTATAAAATCGGAAACGGTTTCTTCCGAGAGCATATCTGCATAGGTCTGATTATTAAACCAACCGCTCGGTGTAGCTGTACGAACATATACGTACCACAGATCACTTTTGTCACTGTCCGTACTCTCTTTGGTGTAACTTATAAGCTTATTGTTTTCACAAGTAACGCTGAAACGGCACAGCTCGTAGGCTTCACCTGTTTCAATACCTGTCTCTTTATCGACTGTCGGTATTTGATTTTTTGTTATAAGAAGATGTTTCATACGATTTTTCGGCTTTTGAGTTGCAAAACCGCCGGCAAAACCGGAAGCATATCTGTCCTCATCATATAAATACGAAAACATTCCTTCTTCCTTGGCCTTCTGCGTACAAGCCTTAACCGCTTCCATAAATTCATCGCTCAGATAAGCAGTATCAAGCCCTGTTCGGGGATGCATAAAAAATCCTCCGAAGCCCATTTTTTTAAAGTCTTCTATCTGACGAAGAAGTTCGTCGTTTTCAAGCTTGCAGTTCCATGATCAAAATGGCGCTCCTCTGTATTCGCTTGTGGGATTTTTAAACAGCTCCATATCGAGCTTTTCTGAATTTTTATGCTTATATATCATAGCAGATTCTCCTTTGCTGAAAATTATTTACATATAAATAAGATATTATACCATTGTCTTTGCAAGAGCGTTGGTATGGGTACTTTTACTCTTGACAATGGATACGGCAAAACCCATTTAGGCATTGCCGTTTTCTAAGACTATTATATATATAACATATGTATTTGTCAACAATTTTTTCTATTAATACATCAAGAAATTAATACATCAAGAAATTCCACGATAGAAAACAGCAATAAAGTATGCCTAACGGAATAGAGAGTGCAACGGTGTTATTCATTTTTGTACATAAGTTTTGCTGTCTATCGGCAGATTGCAACCTTAAAGCTTGTATCGCCACATATCAAAGGTGTTTCGTCACATATAAAAAATCTGTCACCTTGTTTTGAGGCCTTGCCACATATCCTACCTTGTCCGCTCAGCACTACGGCAACAGCATATTTGCGGCCCGGACTGCATGATGCATTTCCACAAAGTATATCGAAGGTGAATTTGTCCGTTTGCTCGGCACCTAACACATGGCATACACCGTTTTTAACAATCGTTGGATGGGAAATGTATTTTTCCCTCAGCTTTTCAGCTGTATAACCCTGATAGTTATATGCTATGAGACTGTTTTCAAAACCCAGCCCCATATCCAGACGATAATCGGGGATATTAACTCCCGATACGGTTTTCTTTTCTGCCACGAACATAAAATCGCTCGGTTCCTGCAGCTCTATCATGAAACATCCGCCACCTATGGCATGCGGCATACCCCCGTCAACGAACACAAAATCCCCTTTATGCACAGGAATATGCCATAACATATCAAGTAGTTCTTTAGAATTTTCATTCTGTATTGCGTTTCTCCACCGTTCTATGGTAATATCGGGTTTAAATCCGAGGTATATATGAGCATCGGGCGAGCAGTCAAGAAAATACCAGCACTCAGTCTTGCCAAATGACGAATTCAGATATCTTTGAGAAAAATTCACCGTGGGATGAACTTGTATTACAAGTCTTTCATCAGCATCAAGAAGCTTAACAAGTATGGGCAGTATGTCATGCCCGATTATGTCCGTTATTTTTTCGCCGCTTTCGGTAATACCGATTCCCTCTGTCATTCCGCTGCTGTTTTTGACCGAAGTGGCTGAGGCTGTCCAATCCTCGGGATACATCCCTTTCTTTACACATACTTCTTGTGTAAACCTATCTATTCGGCTGCCGCCTTTATATGTTCTGCTTACACGGTTTTGCTTTAGTTTGTATATCAACGTTTTTTCACCGCCTTAAGAAGTATTCCGTCATTGTTATTTATCGACAGTTTGCCCGAATTGAAGCCCTCACCGAACATGACTTCTATGTCATAGCTGTCGTTTAATATTAAATTTGCTTGTTCTTCTCTGTTGTTGTAGTTAATTGCAAATATGTATAATGAATTTTCATCTATACGATGTTCGGTAAGTCGGATAAACCTGTTATCGCAGTCCGCTGCTCTATTTGCTCCGGACTCTGCGGCAAGCTCTCTGTATATTACGGAGTAATCAGGTATATCATCTTTAAAGAATGCACCGAATTGTTTTCCTAAGTGCTTTTCAAGTGGCAGTGTCAGAAAATACACAGTTCCTTTGCCGAGTCTGTATTTAAAGAACACCGGCTCATTCGTTTCGTCCGTTGCCAGTATCTCCGCATCCGAACCCTCAATTTTATACACATATTCTGTATCCACCGGAAGCTTTTGACCATCAAAGGCTATTGTCCTTGCAGCGTTAATCCTCTCTCTGTATGCGATGCTTACACCGGTAATTTCCGGTATACTGCGGATAAGTCCGCTATCAGCCGAGATATAAAGAACGGCTCCTCTGCGCACCTTTTCAATCAGTTGGTTAAACGATTCCGCCGGAATTGACTTATTGCTGCTGATGCTTGGGAAAATATAAAGCGGTGAATCGGGTATCGTATCGGGTTCATATCTATTGCTAACGTCAAAGTTTGATTGCTTTGCAAGTATATATGACGCACGAAGAGTATCCATGGTTATACCTCCGTCATCCTTAGGAATAAGCACGGTTGCATTTTTGGTATGCGGAGGCAGTACCTCACCCGGGATATGGGACAGTCTTTCTTTAAACCTGAGGTTTTCCTCAACAATCAGCTTTGGCTCAAGGTTTTTATCAAAGAAACCATAGTCGCTGCCTATTGTATTCCAGCGATACGGTGCATAGGTGAGATGCCCCTGGTCAAATGCACACCACCACATAACTCCGTGGCAACCATGCGCAAGTGAGGCAAGCAGACTGCATCGGTAAAAGTCTGCTTCGGTACGGCGGGAACAGTTCATATATCCGATAGAACCGAATTCCTGTACAAATGTCGGGATTTCCGAAATATCCTCGCCCAGACCGCACCTAAAAGGCAAGTCCAAAATCGGTTTCATTGTCGTGAGTGGATCTGCCTCGGTTTGGAATATATTATACGGATGAGTTGTGTGACTATCACATATTTCTCCTATTGTTTTGTAGTTGTTTGGCCCGTTTTCGATGGTCGAATAATCAAGTCCGGATATAATAGGTCTTGTTCCGTCACATACTCTTATCGCATCGGCTATTGCACTACTCCAAACATAATATGTATCCGGATTGTTGCCTATTCCGGGCATATTACAGGTTTCATTACCCAAATCCCATCCGATTATTGCATCGATATCACGAAAACGAGTTACAAAGTATTTAACAAATCTCAGCTGCCATTTAATAACAGTCGGATCGCTGAGAAGTGCTTTACCCTCGAACGCCGGCGGAGTGTACGTGCGAAATGACATATGCCCCGTTATCAATCCGACTACAAGTTTAAAATCGTATTTGCCGGCCAATGCACAAAATTCCTCGAATTTTTCACATGCATCTTCGCTCACTCCGGCATGTCCCGCCGGAGTGTCGGGGCGTTTCTCCTCACCAAAGCCGTATTCATACACATCTCCGGGACCGTACAAAGCCTTAAGGGGCTGAAATACCGACCAAAGAGGGAATACGCGCAAGTGTGTTATACCTGCGTCCTTCATAACCTTAAAATCATTTTCGATTGATTTAATATCAAAGTCCTCCCACATATTGATTGCACTTTTGGAACCCCAGTAGTTTATTCCTGTAAAAAATTTTCCGATTAATTTTTCTTTAAACATACAAACCTCCTGATTGACATTTATAAATATTGTGATATAATATATTATATCATTATATATTTGTATTTGCTTGCAATTTTTTAATAAAAACTTTGCATTTTTAAACAAACAAGGAGTGAATAAAGTCATGATTGAGAAATTTAGCATCAAGCACGGCGGGATAACCGTTAATAAGGGCACAGTTTTTAACTATCCGCTTCATACGCACTCATATTGCGAAATGATACTGTATATGCCGTTTGTAGGCGGTGTAACCGTCAACAATCGCAACGTCGGCATAGATTCAATGACTGCGATATTTATTACACCCTTTGACTTCCATCGAATAGATGTACAAGCCGGCACAGAGTCACATTTTATTAAAATTTCATTTGACGAAACGCTGCTGAAAACAGGCAATAAACCGGATTCGTCATTGATGATAAGCCAAATATCACAACAAAGCTTTTTGAGCTCGGCATTTAACGACGCATATACTCATCGTGACGAAAAAAATTATTTGCAAATGCTTATAAACGCAATGGTATTTCGCATAGCAAGCGATGGCGAACATTTACGTCAAGCACCGTCAACAAACAGATACAAGCTTGCGGCCGAGGCAATAAACCTGATTAACAAATCATTCCCTAATAAAATTTGTTTAAATGATATTGCCGACAAAATGTGCGTTACACCGCAATATTTATCCCAAGCCTTTAAATCAGAAATGAATATCGGCTTTTCACAATATGTAAGCAAAATGCGGTTGAACTATGCTACGGTTCTGCTTGCGGAAACAAACGAATCTATCACCGATATTTGCTTTGCAAGCGGATATGGAAACCTATCACATTTTTTGCGGTGCTTTAAAAAAGAGTATGGCGTTTCACCCAAAAAATACAGAGAATAGGAGACGAGGGGACGGTTCTCTTGGCTCCATCACTTATTAGAACAATATGCAAATGAA
>JAQXXM010000129.1 GCA_029226065.1 Clostridiales bacterium | reverse complement strand
GTATTTATGCACTGTCTGCCCGCATACAGGGGCTTTGAGGTTACAGAGGATGTTATTGATGGACCGAGAAGTGTTATATTCGATGAGGCTGAAAACAGACTACATGCACAGAAAGCCGTTATGGCAACATTGATGGGCTGATGGATAGTATATCAATATTTGAGGTGCGTCACGCACAGGAGTCGGATATAGAAAGCATTATGGAAATTACCCGTGAGGGGTTTTCAAAGTACAGCGAAATGACAGGCGTTACGTCGCTTGACGCACTCAAAGAGACATACGATGATGTAAAACGTGACATTGAAACGAAAATCGTGCTTATTGCACTTTCAGACGGTGAGCCTGTTGGCTGTTTGAGGGTGGAGATACTGCCCGATAACACGGCGTACCTCACACGATTTGCCGTTAAGATAACGTGCCAGAACAACGGCATAGGTAAGTCTATGATGAATCATGTGGACAAGATTATGAAAAAGAAAGGCGTAGGAAGTATATTTCTTTATACCGCATCAAAGGTTGCGTCACTTATGCGGTTCTATTACGGACGTGGTTTTTACGTTGAATCGGTAGATTCGTCACGTGGGTATAAGAGAGCAAAACTCATCAAAGAATACTAACGCGAAAGATAAGCGTCGCATCTTGCGTCTTTCGGCACGCTCGAGTACATTGAGTACACGTCGCTTACCGAAAAACACAATCTGCTCGCTTCTCTTTCGCGTTAGGCGTATAATGAAGATAAGCGTCGCATCTGCGTCTTGCGGCACGCTCGAGTACATTGAGTACACGTCGCTTACCGAAAAACACAATCTGCTCGCTTCTCTTCCGTGTTAGGGTTATAATGAAGATAAGCGTCACATCTCATCTTGAAAGCCTACCTTGAAGTACACTGGGTACGTCTGCGGCAGTCTTTCAAGCGATCTGCTCTATTTCCTTTCGTGTTGTATTCGTTCTAATGCAAAAAGTCAAAATCGTACAAATATTAGAAAAAATAAATATAGAAAAATCCTCCGTATTCAGTTATAGTGTAGTTGTGGGTTGATAATCCAACAATACTATTTTGATGAAACGGAGTTGTTTTATATGAATAAAATCGGATTACAGTTATTCTCTGTACGTGACCATTTTAATACAGAGGAGGAGGCAAGAGCAACATTTAAAAAGCTTAATGAGCTCGGCTATAGCGAGGCACAGACAGCAGGCTGTTACGGCTTTGATTATGCCAAGTTCAGAGAGATGGCAAATGATAACGGTATAGAAATCATCGGTACACACGACGATCTTGAAATGATGCGTAAGAATATTGACGCAGTAATTGAAAATCACAAAAAGCTTGGTACAACAAACGTTGGCGTAGGCGGATGCGGAGTTGTGGATAAGGACGTGGAGAAGGTTAAACGTTTTATAGCAGATGCCAACATAATCAGTAAACGTCTTGCAAAAGAAGGTATGAAGTTTACATACCATAACCACAGTGAAGAGTTTGTTAAGATGGCAAACGGCAAGTCGATGATGGAAATGTTTTTGGAAGAATTAGATGATAATATTACTTTTGTATTTGATACGTACTGGGCACAGTATGCCGGATGTGACGTGTGTTCGTGGATAGAGAAGCTTTCGGGCAGAATAGAAATTATCCATCTAAAGGATATGAAGGTAGTCATAGAGAACGGCGAGCATGTACACCCGGTAATAACCGAGGTAGGAAGCGGAAATATGGATTTTCCAAAAATTATCGAAACAGCTGAAAGATGCGGTGTAAAGTATTTCTGTGTAGAGCAGGATAACTGCCCATATAATTATGAGGAGAGCCTGAGAAAATCAAGCGAGTATCTACACAGCTTGATGAACAAGTAAGCGGGGTTGACCGTGCCAAGTGCAGTTGTTGCAGGGATAAGAGCATAAGGGAATATCAGCCGCAAAATTGTAATCAATCGGAGAGTAAGCTCTAAACTTCCATTATTAAACTCGGCAAAAGGAGTTTGTGTATGATTGATATATGGACCTATCCCAATCATATCAGGCTTTAACTCCTGCAAAAAACGAATATCTGAGATAAGATTTTCTGTTGTCTGATACGGTGAGCCTACCATAAATCCCGAACCTACCTGATAGCCGATATCTTTCAAATCAAATAAACACCGTTTTCTGTTTTTTAGGCTCATACTTTCAGGATGCAATTTTCTATAATGTTTTTCATCAGCTGTTTCGTGCCGTAACAGATACCGATTTGCTCCTGCGTTAAAGTATGCAAGATAGCTCTCTTTCGATTTTTCTCCAATTGACAGAGTTATAGCACAGTCAGGGAACTCTTCTCGGATTTCAGAAACAATTTCACAAATCAGTTTATCACTAAAGAACGGATCTTCTCCTCCCTGCAGAACGAAGGTGCGAAAACCGAGAGA
>JAQXXM010000128.1 GCA_029226065.1 Clostridiales bacterium | reverse complement strand
TTTGAGGAACTGTTGATTTTACAGCTTGCACTGCGTGAACGAAAGGCTAAAAACGTTGACAATGACGGATATATTTTAAGTGACGTAAAATGCATACGTGAGCTTACAGACTCTATGCCATTTGACTTAACGGGTGCGCAGAAACGTACTATAAACGAGATATGCCGTGATTGTATGTCGGGGAAGCAAATGAACAGGCTTGTTCAGGGTGACGTTGGATCGGGTAAAACGGCAGTGGCGGCGGCGGCAATTTATATGGCTGTCAAAAATGGTTATCAGGCGGCAATGATGGCACCGACCGAGATTTTAGCACAACAGCACGCAGAATATCTGACGGAGCTATTTGAGCCTTGGGGAATTTCTACGGTGTATTTGTCGGGAAGTATGCGTGCAAAGGAAAAACGAGAAGTGTTGTCACGCCTTGCATCGGGTGAGGCACAGGTAGTAGTAGGTACGCACGCTCTGATACAGGAAAGTGTGGAACTTAAATCATTAGGGCTTGTGGTTGCGGATGAACAGCACCGATTTGGTGTCGAGCAGCGTGCAAAGCTTATGGCTAAGGGTAAAAATCCCCACATGCTCATTATGTCGGCAACCCCGATACCGAGGACATTGGCACTAATACTCTACGGCGATCTTGATATATCAGTAATTGACGAATTGCCCCCAGGCAGAAAGCCTATTAAAACTTATGCGGTAAACTCACAAACACGTACTCGTGTGTATAATTTTATAGCCGAGAATGTCAAAAAAGGTATGCAGGCATACGTTGTATGTCCGCTTGTAGCAGAAACCGAGAAAAGTGATTTGGAAAACGTAGAGGAGCTTGCAAAAAAGCTTGGCGACAGCTATCCCGATATAAAGGTAGGATTAATGCACGGCAAGATGAAAGCGAAAGAAAAGGATGTGGTTATGTCTCAGTTTGTGTCGGGTGAGATAAATGTCCTTGTAGCGACAACAGTTATTGAGGTGGGCGTAAACGTACCTAACGCAAACATAATGGCAATAGAAAATGCAGAACGCTTCGGTTTGTCACAGCTGCATCAGTTGCGTGGCAGAGTGGGCAGAGGCGGAGAGCAGGCTCATTGTATACTTATAACGGATGCCCAGAATGAAATAACGCAAAAACGAATGGATACAATGTGCCAGTCCAATGACGGCTTTTATATAAGTGAGCAGGATTTGAAACTCCGAGGTCCGGGCGATTTCTTCGGTACACGTCAGCATGGTCTGCCTGAAATGAAGATTGCAAATCTTTTTGAGGACAAGGACATATTGAAAAAGTCACAGGAGGCGGCAAAGGAGATAGGCGAGAAAGGTCTTGATAAATACCCGCTTTTGAAAAAACGCTGTGAGATGCTTCTGTCAGCCGATATAGTAATGAACTGATGTGTGAGAGCATTAAAAAACATATTGGGGCTTGATATTTTTTGAAGTTAGTGGTATAATATCAATATAGCAATAAATTTGCGTGACTTGTCACGAGAATTTATCGCAATATGAGTTGGAGGATATGGTATGATTATTAGGCGAAAAAAATATCTCGATAAAATAATCTCTAAGAAAGAAAATGGTCTTATAAAGGTTATCACAGGAATTCGCCGTTGCGGTAAATCTTTCTTGCTTTTTGAACTGTATCACGAATATCTGATTAGCCAGGGAGTAACCGATGACTGCATAATAGAAGTTGCACTTGATGAAGAAATAAATGCACGGTACAGAAACCCCATGGAACTCGGTAAATATATTCGGGAAGTTACTGCTGATAGAGATAAATATTTTTATGTTTTTATTGACGAAATTCAGATGGTATATGATATACAGAATCCGTATCTTGATATTAAGGAAGCAACCATTGGATTTGTAGATGTTCTTCTTGGACTTATGAAGTTGAAAAATGTAGATTTATATGTAACTGGCAGTAACTCTAAAATGCTATCTACCGATATTTTAACTCAATTCAAAGACCGTGGAGATGAGATAAAGGTGAACCCTTTGTCTTACAAGGAGTTCTACGATGCATACGGTGAAGATAAGAGAGGCTGTTGGAAAGAATACTTCACCTATGGCGGAATGCCATTTGTAATGTCAAAAAAGACACACGAAGAAAAAAGCAGTTATTTGAAAGGGCTGTTCAAGAAAACTTATATTACCGACGTTATTGAAAGAAATAATATTAAAAATGATGCTGACATTCTTGAAGATTTACTCAATATTTTGTCATCGTCTGTCGGTTCGTTGACAAATCCGAAAAAATTATCCAATACTTTTCAGAGCGTTAAAAATATTAAAATTCATTCTGCGACCATATCAAAATATATTGATTATTTTGTCGAAGCGTATATTTTATCAAAAGCTGTGAGGTACGATGTTAAGGGTAAAAAGTACTTGGATAGCCCATTAAAATATTACTACACTGATGTCGGACTTAGAAATGCGAGATTGAACTTCAGGCAAATTGAAGAAAATCATATTATGGAAAATATTATTTATAATGAACTTCTTATACGTGAATTTGATGTCGATGTAGGCGTTGTAGAATATTATTATAAAAACGCAGAAGGGAAAAAAGTACACTCTCAACTTGAAATTGATTTTGTTGCCAACAACGGCAGTAATCGTTATTATATCCAATCCGCATTAACGGTAGGAGATGAAGAAAAGCGGCTACAGGAAGTCAATTCACTCAATAGAGTTACAGATTCCTTCAAAAAGATTGTTGTAGTTAAAGATGATATTGTTCCGTGGCACGATGAAAAAGGGATTTTATACATTGGCATTGAACAATTCTTGCTTGATGAAAACGCAATAAACCTGTAAATGTTTATGTGCTTCTTGTCATCGCCAAAAATTACAAGTAATATTTCCTCCCATAATGCAAATGATATTATCGGGAAAAGAAATTCCTATTATAATATAAGGAGGAAATAAAAAATGGCAAAGAAGTCAACAAAGGCTGCAATGGAGCAGTTCAAGATGGAAGCGGCTCGTGAAATGGGCGTAGATTTAACTCAGAACTATAACGGTGACTTAACATCAAAGCAGGCAGGTTCGGTCGGCGGTCAGATGGTTAAGAAGATGATTGAAGACTACGAAAATAAGATGAAATAAAAAAATTACAGCCGAGACGAAAATGTCTCGGCTGTAATTTTTAGTCGTTCGTACCCATAAGCATATCCTTAAACAATCCGTCCTCGTGTGATAACGAGTCATAGTTACCACGCTGAACAATCTCACCCTTATCAAAAACGAGAATTTCATCAACATTTTCAATAGTAGTAAGTCTGTGTGCAATAATAATAACAGTATGCGACTCCATAAGCTCATCAATAGCGTTTTTGATGTGTCGTTCCGAAACGTTATCAAGTGCCGATGTAGCCTCGTCAAAAACAAGTATTTCGGGTTTACCGAGAATGGCACGTGCAATGGCAATACGCTGTTTCTGACCGCCCGACAGCCCGAAACCACCGTCACCGACAATTGTGTTCCAGCCCATTTTAAGGTCGTTTACAAACTCATGCACACGTGCAATTTCCATAGCACGCATAATCTCCTGCATTGGAGCGTCAGGTGCGGTAATGCGGATGTTGTTAATAATACTCATCTGGAAAATAAACGGGTCCTGCGGTACAATACCGATGCTTTTACGTAAATCGTGTAGGCTAAACCGTTTTATATTACAGTTATGCATAAGTATTTCGCCGTCATTAATCTCATACAGTCGCATTAAAAGCTTTGTAATTGTACTTTTACCGCTGCCCGACGAGCCGACTATACCATAACTCTTGTTATACTCAAATTTACAGTTAAGTCCGTCAAATACTTTCCTGTCATCATATCCAAATACTACGTCTTTAAATTCAATACACGGTGCATTTATGCGAATTGCAGATTCACGCTTCTGCTTAGGGTTGTAGTAGGCGGCATTTTCGGGAGTCTGTGACTCCTCAGTCATTACGGAGTTGATGCGGTCAAGGCTCGCCTCTGCATTTGAACGCATAAGGTTTATTGTAAATATGGCGTTCAATGCATTCATAATGTTCGTCATAGAACTTACAAATGCTGTAAGCTCACCTATGGTAAGACCACGGTAAATGCATGAGAATGCACCGACAAGATATACAAGCATAATCCCTGCATGCTGAACAAATTCAGGCTTTGTGCTTTCAAGCCACTGCGTAAATGACAGAGTAATACCCTTTGTTTTTAAATCACTAAGCCGTTCCTTGAACGATGTGTTAATTTCGTCCTCTATTGCATACATCTTAACGGCGCTGTTGCCGTGCAATACATCGTCGGTGAACTTGCTCGCCTCGGACTCGCATTTTAAAAGGTCACCCGACAATCGGCGTATTTTCTTTCTTGAATGGAAATTCAAAAACATTGCCAATGTAAGCGATACCACCATAACCACCGTCAATAACCAGTCGTATGTGAGCATTGCGCTGACGGATATAACCATTGATATTACCTGAGTCGGCACCTGCATAGAAAACTGATTAAGGAAGTTTTTGAGGTTTGACATAGGTGATCCGAATATGTAGTTAAAAAGCTCACCTGACGAGTTTTTGTCGTGGAACCGCATACACAGTGTCTGTATATGCTCGAAGAAGAGTGAGCGGAGCTTAAACAAAAACCCCTCTATACCCACAAGCATATTTCTGTATCCGACACCCCATAAAGACATCTGTAAAATTTGAGTGAGGATATATAACAGACAATAGAACGCAGAGGTTTTAAGTCTGTCAATATCGGACAATGCAGTGTTGGTGATACCGTTATCAATAATATATTTTATCAGAATGGGCTTAATTGCAAGACACGTACCGACAGTAAGTGCAAAAATCATAGCAATAAAAAGATTTTTTCGGCAGTCTTCAGCATAATCCCAAATAGTTTTCCAAAAATGTTGTTTAGACTTTTTGTTTTTCATAATGAACACCTCATTTTCATGGAATAAAATCCCAATCCCCTAAAATTCAGTTGTAGTATAGCATTATGTATTTTATTTGTCAATATGTTTTTGAAAAATAAAAATAATTTTTTTAGTGGACAATTTAATCCGTATGTGCTATACTAAAAGTATAGTTTTTTGAAAGGAATTAAATGGCAATAAAATGGATAAATTAATAAGAGGAAACAGCGCTGACGGAAGTATACGAGTATTTACTGCCATCACGACCGATACGGTGAATGAGGCGCATAGAATACACGAAACGTCTGCAACAGCATCTGCGGCAATAGGCAGACTTCTTACAGCAGGAGCAATACTGGGCGCACAGCTTAAAAGCGAAAAGGATTCTATAACATTGCAAATAAACGGTGACGGACCTATCGGTATGATGACAGTTGTAGGAAACTGCAAATCCGAAGTGCGAGGCTATGTTGAAAACCCAACTGCGGATTTACCGCCAAACAGCCGTGGTAAGCTTGATGTAAAGGGCGTGGTAGGCGAAGGCTTTTTGAGTGTAATACGTGACCTTGACTTAAAAGAGCCGTATATAGGACGAACACCGCTTATAAGCGGAGAGATTGCCGAGGACTTGACATATTACTATGCAAAAAGCGAGCAAGTTCCCACAGCAATAGCACTTGGTGTACTTGTTGATACAGATTTAACCATTAAGGCGGCAGGCGGATATATGATACAGCTTATGCCCGAGGCGACAGACGAAACAGCCGACAGACTTACACAGATTATAGAAAATCTACCGCCTGTTACGGATATGATAGTTAATAATATGTCAGCCGAGGACATAGCCTTTGCCGTAACTGACGGGTTTGATATGGTGCTTGAGCTTAACGCTCCGTCACCTACGTATAAATGCACATGCTCTCGTGAGAGAATGGAACGTGCATTAATATCACTTGGTAAAAAAGAAATTTCCGATATAATAGAGGAGCAGGGCAGTGCTGAAATGACCTGCCGATTTTGTGACAATGTCTATACGTTCAGCCGTGAGGAGTTAGGCGAGCTTATGGACAAGGCAAAAGGAGAACTATAATGAAGCCTGTTAAATTATATGTAGTAATGCCGTGCTACAATGAAGAAGCGGTATTGCCCGAAACGGTGACACGTATGCTTGGGCTGTTTAGCGGTATGGAGGCATCGGGACTGATTACTAAAACAAGCAGAATAGTATTCGTAGACGATGGCTCAAAGGACAAGACGTGGCAGCTTATATCCGAATATGAGTCAAAGCACCCCGAAGTCTGCGGTATCAAGCTTGCGCATAATGCAGGGCATCAGAATGCGCTCTTTGGCGGATTGATGGGTATTAAGGATTATTGCGACTGTGCTATATCTATAGATGCGGATTTACAGGACGATATAAATATAATCCCCGAAATGATACGGAAATTCCGTGACGAGGAATGTCATGTGGTGTATGGTGTGAGGAAAAGACGTGATACAGACACCGTATTTAAACGCACAACGGCACAAGGCTTTTATAAGCTTATGAAACTGATGGGCGTTGATGTGGTATATAATCATGCTGATTACCGCCTTATGAGCAAAGATGCACTCTCCGCACTCTCCGAATTTGAGGAACGCAATCTGTTTCTGCGTGGAATAGTTCCGCTTTTGGGATATAAGTCCGATACCGTATTGTATGACCGTTCGGAGCGTTTTGCGGGCGAGTCGAAATATCCGTTAAAAAAGATGATTTCTTTTGCACTTGACGGCATAACCTCATTTAGTATAAACCCCATACGTATAGTATCGTCTTTGGGAATATTGGCGTGCCTGTTTGCTGTTATTATGGCAGTGTATGCTGTTGTGCAGAAATTTATGGGCAATACCGATTCGGGCTGGGCGTCGATTATATGTTCAATATGGCTACTCGGCGGACTACAGCTCTTGAGTATAGGCTTAATTGGCGAGTACATCGGCAAGACGTATAAAGAAGTCAAACGCAGACCACGTTATATAGTAGAAAAAACAATCGGTGATGGTGTATAAAATAGTTTATATGCAGTTCAATGCCTGTATTCACTAAACGCATTGAAAATGCTAAATCGTTCATACAGGCAATAGAACTGCTTAACAAAAATGCTACATCGCTCCTGTGGGTAGCAAGACTGCTTTTTAAATATTTTTCTCTCAAAATAAATTATTAAAAAAATTTTAAAAAAAGTGGAACAAAACACAAAAACTCTCCGTCTTAAATCGTGTAAAGCATACGCATAGTCAAAATATCAGTAAAAAACGCTGATATTTGAGCTGATTTATCTATTTGTTACAAATTTATTTCAAGTTTGTGAATTTTAGAATAAATTACTTGACATGCACTATGTTTGATAGTACAATATATGATAGCAAACTTGGGTAATAGGGTAGAAGCGTTATCTTAAGTTTTGTTACCGTAATGGAAGACTAAGAGCAAAGCAGGTTAGTGTTCAGGTCTTCGGAAGGGCTTCTCTCTTGCAGGGGAGGCGTAGGGGCCGATGAGCAGTCGGGAACGCTTATCGGTGAAAAAGTAAGTTCCCGGAGAAAAATACAAGGGAGGATTTGAGACAATGATTAAGAATCTCAAAAAAGTAATTTCAACTTTTGCTGCTGTTGCAATTCTTGCTACATCAGCATCTGCATTTGCTGCTTTCCCGGATGTTGACGCTTCAGCTTCATACGCTGGTTCAGTTGACGCATTAACAGCTTTAGGCATCGTTAATGGTGACGAGAACGGTAAGTTCAATCCGGACAACACAGTTACAAGAGCAGAATTTGCAAAGATGGTTGTAGAGTCAATGGGCGAGGGCAGTGCCGCAGCTTCATCAACTACAACAAAGTTTACAGACGCAGCTAACCACTGGGCAGCTGGCTACATCGAAGTAGGTGTAGGTAAGGGCTTCATCAACGGTTACGATGACACAACATTCGGACCCGATGATCAGGTTACATATGCACAGGCTGTTAAGATGCTTGTTGCAGCTATTGGTTACGACGCTTATGCTTCAAAGCAGGGCGGTTGGCCGTCAGGTTACTTGGCATACGGTTCATCACTTGATATCATCAAGGGTGTAACAGGTGTTACAAATGACACAGCTTTGACAAGAGCACAGTGTGCAGTATTGATTTACAACACATTAAAGGCTCCTATCTGTAAGGTAAACGGTTACGAGGAAAACTACAAGGGTGAACTTGTACCGAAGTACGAAGAGATGGACGGCACAGGCAAAGATTGGCAGACATTGCTTACAACAAAGCATGACGCTTATGTTGTAAGAGGTCGTGTAAAGGAAGTTAACAAGAAGGACGCTGAAGTTAAGTTTAACGTAGAGGCTGCTGAAAACTTTGATGGTTTGTGGATTGGTAAGTCAAACGACGCTGACGATGATCAGACAGCTGAGTGGATGAACGTTGGTACAACAGATGCTGCTAACATGAAGTTCGTTTATTCAGAAGCAATCGTTCAGAAGGACGAGGATACAAGCGAGTACACACTTATCTCAGTAACACCTTATGGTGCTGTTAAGACAGTAGAGTTCTCTGCTACAGACCTTTCATCAGTTTCTGCAACTCAGATCGCAGTAAAGAAGGAAGGCACATCAAAGACTACAACATATAAGATGGAAGACGATTACGAGATATACGTAAACGGCGATCTTATGGATCCTGTAACCAATGCTGACGTTATAGCTGCTGCTCTTGTTAACACAAACAAGAGAGGTACAGTTACTCTAATCGACGAAACAGCTACAGGTTCAACATCAACAAATGGTTACTATGACAAGGTTATGGTTACACTTTACTCAGTAACACAGGTTACAGATGTAAGAACAAAGAATGATGATGTTATCATTGATACAGCTAATGGTAAGATTCAGTGGACTCCTGATGATGAGGATTCAGACGTAACAGTTGACATCTTCAAGGATGGCGCTGCAATTGAGTACTCAGACGTTAAGGTTGATGACGTACTTCTTATCCTTGCTGATCCTACAGTAGCATTCAAGAACTCAAACTGGGTAGAAATCTACGTTTCAGATAAGGTTGTTACAGGTACTGTTACAGGCAGAAAGACAACTACAAACAAAGAGGCTCTAAAGATTGATAATGTTGAATATCCTTGGGGCGACTCAGTTGATAATGTACAGACAGGTACAGTTCAGACATTGTGGTTAGACTCAATGGGTTACATCTACAAGTATGAAGAGAGCGAAGGAAGCAAGAACCTTGGTATCGTATTGAGCATGTACACAAGTGCAGGCGACGAGAATCCTACAGTAAGACTTGTTGACGGTACAG
Source organism: Clostridiales bacterium (assembly GCA_029226065.1). Lineage (GTDB taxonomy): Bacteria > Bacillota > Clostridia > UBA1381 > UBA1381 > Ornithomonoglobus. The sequence goes on along the minus strand of JAQXXM010000128.1, from coordinate 1,899 downwards.
GCGAAACAGTTGAGTACGAGGTTAAGGATGCTGCTACAGCTGCAGCAATCAGAACAAAGGTTGGCGTTGCAGAAAACGCTCCTATTAACAAGATGACAGCTGCTTCACAGGTACCGAGCAGAGTTATCAGATACACAATTTCAAGCGGAAAGCTTAAGCTTGATGCAGATCAGAGCGGTGCTGCTTTGGTAAATGCTGATGCTACAACAAACCTTGAGTACAAGGCTTCAACAGAAAAGCTTGGTAAGTATGCAGTAAGCAAGACAGCTACAACAGTAGTTAACCTTGAGTCATACTTAGCAGGTGGTTCAGTAGAGGTATTCTCAGCTGAAAACTTTGAGGATGAGTCAACATACGATGCATACGTATTTGACAGAAGCACTAACACAGGCATTTGCGGATTTGTAGTTCTTACAAGAGGTATCAATACACTTAGAGCTAAGAGTGCATTGGCAATCGTTACAGAGACAGGCGAAGTTGCTAATAACGAAGACGGTGAAGAGTGTGACCTAATCAAGGTTGCTCGTAACGGCGAGGAAGATATCGAAGTATTGCTTGAAAGCGGTTTGGCTGCAAATCTAACAGAAGGTTCAATCATTATGTACACTGTAGGTGCTGATGGTTATGTAGAGAATAATGCTAACTACTTCAAGGTTATCTACGCACCGAAGGCTACATACGCAGCTTTGGATGCTGACGTAATCACAGGTACTCTTGCAAACGGTAAGTTTACAGCTGCAGCAGTAGAAGCAGGTAATGCAGTAGTTGCAGGTAACGGCGGTTACACATTGATTTCAGATGCAGCTGGTACAGCTGATGACGTAGAAATCTTCTATGGTCCTGTTTACAGATCTACAACAACAGTTGTTGATATCTTAACAGGTAAGGATGCACAAGGTTACACAGATTCTGACGATGCAGAGACAATCACAATCGGTGGTGCTAACGTTTACACAGTAGACTACGGTATGGATGAAGGTTACGGCGAGAGAGTATCAAAGGGCGGCGTAACTCAGAACAAGAGCTTCTACGACAATATGTACAAGACAGGCGATGATACAAAGTCACTTATCGACTGGTCAAAGAGACTTGACGATGGTGCACTTGATCGTACAACAGCTATGGCATTCGTAAGAGTTGTAGACGGTGTTACAACAGATGTTGTATACTTCTTAGCTGACTAATCTTAACTGATTAAAAAGTTAAAGATACTAATAAAAGGAGACTGCGAAAGCAGTCTTCTTTTTTCGTAAAAACCCCTTGACAAGGGAGTAAAAATGGTATATAATAAAGGTACAAAAGAAGGAAAAGTCGTGAACGACTTGCCCCTATACGAGTATAAAAACCGCCTAGGTTAGCGAATCCGTTAGGCGGCTTTTAATTTCCTACATTACTGAACTGTTGTAGCAGTAAGGAGTAGGAGAAAAAATATAATTACACCACAAGAACTGACAAAAAGCAACATAAATTTGCAAAAGAATAAAAACCCCTTGACAAGGGAGCAAAAATGGTATATAATAAAGATACAAAAAGGCAAGACCTCAAACGGTTACGCCAACTTGTTGGTTGTTAAAAATAACCGCCTAATTGGTCGTTAAGGCGGTTATTTTACTTTAGCAGTAAATACTATAAAAAAGTCACTATCGTGAATAGCGTTCCGCTACGCTGCACTCCAATATGTAGACTTTTTTGCTAATAGGAAATTGAGGAATTTCCTATTAGATAAAAAAATTATAATTAAGAATAAAATTCTAAAAATACAATTTTTCATCTAATTGTTTTTCTATGTTTCTTCCTCCGTACATAATTCGGATTACAGAAACTGTATTTTTTTCCTCGACAGGCAAATAGAATACCATATAATTACCCACAGAGAAAACTCTCAAGCCTTTGCTTTTC
>JAQXXM010000127.1 GCA_029226065.1 Clostridiales bacterium | reverse complement strand
CCGAATGCTTTAAATCGTTTTGCACACTCTGTTCCTACGCTTCCGCATCCCACAATGCAAACATTTTTCCCGAAAAGCTCCAACAGTCCACGATGCTTTTCCCACTTGCGTTCTTTTTGATTTTCATAAAAATACCTGCTTTGTTTATAAAGCTGTAATACACCACTCACCGCAAATTCCGCCATCGGAATACTATACACGCCACGTGCATTATGTATTTCTATCCCATGTTCCTTTACATAATCCATCGGAACACGGTCAAATCCGGCACTCGTAAGTTGTATATACTTTAGTGAGGTAAACTGTTCTATCGGATGACTGAGAAAAATACCATTCCCAATAATACCCTCAACCCATGCAGCATCACATGGTAGCGGTGACTTCTCCTGCTGCATAAAGACTGTTTTGTGTCCGAGCTTATGCAACATATCCAATTCTTTTTCTGTCCAGTTAAACGCACCGGTTACAAGTAAATTCATTTTATTTCCTCATTTAATAATATTATTAACTGCGTTCTCCAATTTCTGCTTGTTGTCTATAAAATAGCCTATATGTTTTTCACACTCGGCCTCTAATTCACGGATTTCACGCACCCCATTAACAAAAGTAGATACAATTACTTCCATATCGTTTATCTTGTCCACATTGCAAAAGCTTCGGGACAGTATTGCACAGGTAGAACCAAGCCGATAATGCTCTTTAATAATCATTTCAGCAGGAACCATACCTTTCCCAAGTGCTGCAATTCCGCCAAACCCATAAGGTATATTATGCTCACGGAATTTTGTACACAGCCGTTCAACCATCCCATCGGTCAACAGTTCAAACATAAACTTCATTCCGTACCCAAGACTAAGGTCATTTAAACCGATATGAACGAAGTCAATTCCTTCAATACGTACCAAATCATCTACAACCTCCACAGCTTCAGGCGTTTCAAGCAACAACATTGTCTTTGCACGTCCGTTCACAGCCTTTAGAAATCTATTTACCTCATCCACTGTTTTAAAAAACGGAAGCATAATGATATTGGCACCGTTTCCAATCGCAGCAAAAATTTCTTCTTCGGAAGAAACATACTCGTCTGTTGCATCGTGAATAGGATTTACACGAACAAGCAATTCTGCATCTGTAATCGCACTTGAGACTCTTTTTATGTCATCAAGCGTATGATGCGATTGCACAGTATCCATACCGCCCTGGCGGTCGAACTTTCCTATATATTCAAGGTCAACAAATATTCTGTCAACCCCCGCCGTCTCGGCAATTTGAGCAATTTCTGGACGATTAGTTATGTACATAAGTTTCAGTGCCATTATTCATGCACCTTCTCTTTCGCCTCTGCTGTTGCAAGATTTGTAACTGTTGCGCCTGTATTTTCGTTATCAGCGTTTGAAAGCACCTTCCATACAGTGAGCCACAGAATTTTCAAATCAAGCCACAAAGATACATGATCAACGTACCAAACATTCAGCTCTATCCTACGATTCCATTCAACGCCCTTGCGGCCGTTTACCTGCGCCCATCCTGTAATACCTGGGCGGACATCGAACATTCTGCGTTGTTCTGTTGTATATTCATCTAATTTCCAAGGGTGGTACGTCAGCGGAGGTCGCGGTCCAACAAAACTCATCTGCCCCAATAGCGTGTTAAACAGCTGAGGGATTTCGTCCAGACTTGTTTTACGCAACACATTGCCGACACGAGTAACACGAGAATCGCCTCTGCTCGTATAAACGCCCGAACCTTTTTGTTCGGCGCCCACACACATAGATCTGAATTTCCAAATCTCATATATCTTTCCTTTGTAACCCAGTCGTTGCTGCTTGAATATGACAGGACCGGGCGAATCAATTTTAATTGCTATTGCAATAATAAGCATTGGTATGCAACAAATTACAATACCAATTACGGACAAGATAATGTCAATTGATCTTTTCACAAAATGTTTATACATACTCGACCTCGCATTATGTAATAAAAACTATTTGATCGGACAAAGATGCGACATATTTGCCATCAATGTTCAGCACAACTCTTTCAACCTTGTTGTTTGTTTTGTACCAAGCAATCAACAGCAAATATCTATATATTGGTTTTAATGTATTTATTATAGCATAAAGACAAATTAAAGTCAATAATTTTTACAGATCTGTCATAAAAAATCAAGTATTTTTTCAGTGCTTGTACAATTAAATATCTGTACAATATAAATATTTTCTTGCATATATTGAAAAAAATCTATGTAT
>JAQXXM010000126.1 GCA_029226065.1 Clostridiales bacterium | reverse complement strand
TTTGACCGAAAACGCATTTCCCTAAGGGTTTAGAGCGTTTGAGGCAAATATACCGTGACAGGCTTATATGTATGAGAAATAATTTACACAATCTGTTGGCAAGCAGTTATGCTGTCCATAAGAACGATGTAGCACTCCGAGTAAGCGGTTTTGTTGCTCACAAGAGCGATGTAGCATCTTCGATGCGTTTAGCGATGTGAGTACAAAACTGCGTAAATGTATGGAGCAGTTCTGTTTTCTGCACGAACGATGTAGCATTTTTAATGCGTTTAGTGAGTGTAGGAACAGAACTGCTTAGTAAAAAAACTGCTTTATAATATATTTTCAATATTTTATATTATACCACTTGAATTTTAATAAATATTGTTGTATAATATAAAGTACAAAGACATTGTAATAAATATGGAGGAAAAATTATGAATATTCTTGTTACGGGCGGTGCCGGATACATAGGCAGTCACACCTGTGTTGAGCTTTTAAACGCATGCTATGACATAGTAGTTGTCGATAATTTCGATAACTCCTGTATGAAAGCAGTTGATACTATAAAACGTATCACAGGTAAGGATTTCCCTTTCTACGAGGTAGACTTGTTAGACCGTGAAAATCTTGAAAAGGTATTTATTGAAAACAAAATTGATGCTGTAATCCACTTTGCAGGACTAAAGGCAGTAGGCGAATCAACACAGATACCTTTGAGATACTACCATAACAATATAACGGGTACATTGATACTTATGGAGCTTATGGAGAAGTACGATGTAAATAACATAGTATTCTCGTCATCAGCTACAGTTTACGGAATGCCGAAATCTGTTCCGATTACAGAGGATTTTCCTCTTTCAACAACGAACCCCTACGGCTCAACAAAGCTTATGCTTGAACAGATTATGACAGATGCCGCAAAGGCTAATGACAAGCTATCGGTTACACTGTTAAGATACTTCAACCCCATCGGCGCACATAAGAGCGGCGAAATGGGCGAAGACCCACAGGGAATACCGAACAACCTGCTCCCCTACGTTGCACAGGTTGCAGTAGGCAAGCTTGAAAAGGTACACGTATTCGGAAACGATTACCCTACACCAGACGGTACAGGCGTAAGAGACTACATACACGTAGTTGACCTTGCAATAGGTCACTTAAAAGCAATTGAAGTGCGTGCTAATGAGCCTGGTGTACATATTTACAACTTAGGTACAGGCAACGGCTACAGCGTGTTAGATATCATAAAGTCATTTGAGAAAGCTTGTGGAAAAGAAATTCCGTATGTGATTGACCCAAGACGTCCGGGAGACATTGCAGAATGTTGGGCAAACCCTGCTAAGGCAAAAAGAGAGCTTGGCTGGGAGGCAACACGAGGTATAGAGGAAATGTGTGAGGACAGCTGGAGATGGCAGTCGACACACCCGAACGGATATAACAGTTGATAAAAAGTGCCTATCCCCAAAAAATGAGTGCGGATAGGCACTCTTTTTTTGACAAAAAATTACTAACCCAAAACATTTATTTTATATCTTATAAAAAAGCGTAAAACGCATCAGCCCCCTAACCCCCAATCTTGGGAGCAAACAGGAACGCTTTTTTTGAACAAGCAAAATTGCTCACTCAAAACGAGCAATTTCCTGTGTTATCAAAAAAAATATTGCGAAAAGCTTGCATATTGCAATACAATGTGGTATAATATAAACAAAGGAGGCGATAATTATGGCAAGAACATCAAATATTTTTGCAAGGGTTGAACCGGACATAAAAGAACAGGCAGAAGATATTTTGACACAGCTTGGGATTCCTATGTCAAATGCAATAAGTTTATTTTTAAGACAGGTAGTTATGCAGAGAGGAATACCATTTGAACTGAAATTATCAGATAAAACACCTTTATTATATGGCGATATTTCAGAGAACGAATTTAACATTGAAATTGAAAAAGGCTTTGATGATTTAAAAACGGGAAATGTCATTTCAGCATCCGAATTAGCCGAAAATATGAAAAGAGACTATAATATATGAGTTATAATGTTTATTACACAAAACAGGCAGAAAACGATCTTAAAACCATATATGAATACATTGCATTTAAATTATCAGTTCCCAATACGGCAAAGAAAATCGTAAATGAAATAATGAATGACATTTCAAAGCTTGACACAATGCCATTCATTTTTCCTTTATACAAAAAGAGCCTTGGAAAAGCAAAGGCTTGAGAGTTTTCTCTGTGGGTAATTATATGGTATTCTATTTGCCTGTCGAGGAAAAAAATACAGTTTCTGTAATCCGAATTATGTACGGAGGAAGAAACATAGAAAAACAATTAGATGAAAAATTGTA
>JAQXXM010000125.1 GCA_029226065.1 Clostridiales bacterium | reverse complement strand
CTTTGACCAGCTTTCGTTAAAGCACAATACGGCAACTATAAAACCGAATATAATGGCAAGTCCGCCTATTCTCGGTGTCGGACGTTTATGCACACGCCGTTTCTCCTTTGGCACGTCCACCGCACCTATTTTGTACGCAAGCCTTCTTACTAACGGTGTCGTTGCGAACGTAAATATAAATGCTATTATAAACGCAAATATCATACTTGCATAGTTCATATTAATCTCCAATCCGCCGTGTTATACGGCTGTTTTTTCTACCTACCCCTAAGATTGGGGGTCAGGGGGGCTGATTAATTATTACGTTTTTTAATCTACGATAAATCCAACCTTCTTGTATACTTTCTTCAAAGTACGCTGTGCCAGACGGTGTGATGATTCTGCACCGTTTTTGTATATCTGCTGTAAGTATGCCTTGTCCTTAATCAGTCTGTCGTACTCTTCACGTATAGGACGTATAGTATCAACAACGGCATCCGCAACGGCGCTTTTGAATGTGCCGTAGCCCTCTCCGCTGAAATTCTTAGCAACATCTTCAGGTGTCGAGCCTGTTACTACCGCCATTATGCTTAAGAGGTTATTTATACCTGCCTTATTCTCATCATCAGGTCTGTATTCTATAATTCCCTCACTGTCTGTAACTGCGCTCTTTATCTTCTTTGATATTACATTGAAATCATCCATCATCGAAATAAACGATTTCGGGTTCGGATCCGACTTTGACATTTTCTTTGTGGGTTCCTGCAAACTCATTATTTTAGCACCTGATTTAACAAGCAGTCCCTCGGGGATTTTAAATACATCGCCATACAGTGCATTAAATCTCTGCGCAATGTCACGGCATATCTCTATATGCTGCATCTGGTCTTTACCGACAGGTACAAGATCGGTCTGGTACAATAAAATATCCGATGCCATAAGCACAGGATATGTAAACAATCCTGCGTTTATATTGTCTGCATGACGTGCGCTCTTGTCCTTAAACTGCGTCATTCTCTGCAACTCGCCCATATACGTGTAGCAGTTAAGCACCCATGCAAGCTCTGCGTGCGCACTGTTATGTGACTGTATAAACAATGTACATTTTTCGGGGTCTATACCGCAGGCAATATACAATGCTAAAAGCTCTAAGGTCCGCTTTCTGAGCTCTGCCGGTGTCTGACGTACAGTAATTGTATGCAAATCCATCATTGCAAATATGCACTCATAGTCGTCCTGCAAGCTTACCCAGTTTTTAATCGCACCGAGATAGTTTCCCAATGTAATATTACCCGACGGCTGAACGCCTGAAAAAATACGTTTTTTCTGCTCTGTTACATTCTGTTCCATTTTAAAGATTTCCTTTCAATTATTTACAGCAGCTCATTTAGGACTTCACCAAGACGCTTTACGGCCTCTCTTATATCCGACTTTGATGCTGAAGAGAAATTAAGTCTGAACTTATTTGACGGCAAATTCTGGTCAATCGCAAAGTTCGTACCTGGTACGATTGCGACTTTTCTCTCAAGTGCCTTGTCTACAATAGGTCCTATGTCCTCAATTGTCGGACATACGCACCACAAGAATATTCCGCCGTCGGGCACTGTCCATTCCACCTTGCCCTTCGGGAAATACTCCTCCATTGCATCTATCATACATTGACACTTCTCTTTATAAAGCTTTCTGTTCTTTTCAATGTATTTGTTTATATCGTACTTTTTCATAAACTGTACGCACATCATCTGTGTAAGCATAGGAGTATGTACGTCATTGACCTGCTTTAACATCTCAACTTTCTCTAAAAGTTCAGCAGGACCTATCACATAACCCAGTCGCATACCGGGTGACAATATTTTTGAGAACGAGCCGCAGTATATTACTCTGTTTTCGGTATCCATTGACTTCAGCGTTGCCACGTCCTCACCATTAAAACGCAAATCACCGTAAGGATTATCCTCGATAATAAGCAAATTATATTCCGATGCAAGCTCAAGAACTCTTTTACGTTTTTCAAGACTCATTGTAGTGCCTGTCGGGTTCTGGAATGTAGGAATTGTGTATAAAAGCTTCGCATCGGGGTTTGCCTTCAGCGTTTCCTCCAACTTACAAACATCCATTCCGTCTGCCTCAACGTCTACGCCCAAAAGCTCACATTCGTATGTGCGGAACGCGTTAAGGCTGCCTATAAAGCTTGGATTTTCCACGACTATTTTGTCGCCCTTATTAATGATAGCTTTTGCCGTCAAATCAATACCCTGATTTGCGCCTGTCATAATAAGCACTGCATCACCATCATTATATGCACCTGCCTCTTTAGCACGTGCTACAGCACAATCCTTCATTTTAGGATAACCGTCTGTAGTGCCGTACTGCAATGCCTGTGTCGGGCTTGTCATTAATATTTTTCCTGCAATTTTAGACAGCTCATCTGACGGGAACAACTCTGATGCAGGGTTACCGCCCGCAAGCGATATTATTTCAGGATCAGCCATACGCTTGAACATTTCACGTATTGCCGAGCCTTTCATCGGTTTTACTCTGTCTGCAAAAAATTCACTGTAGTTTATCATTTTACATTCATCTCTTTCTATGCAAGGAGCATCAAAATGATGCCCTCCTTACTTATTAATTTTACTCCATGAGTCCTTAAGTCCAACTGTTCTGTTAAATACGAGTTTATCTGCTGTAGAATCCTTATCTACACAGAAATATCCCTGACGCATAAACTGGAACTTATCGCCCACCTTTGCATCTCTCATACCGCTTTCAAGCTTAGCATTGGGCATTACAACAATACTGTTGGGGTTTAAATTGTCCGTAAAGTTTTCAACACCTGTCTCATCAGATGGATTTGATACCGTAAACAGTCTGTCATACAGTCTTACCTCGGCATCAACAGCATGTGCGGCACTTACAAAGTGGATTGTACCCTTCACCTTACGCTTATCCTCTGTATCTCCGCCCTTTGAATCGGGAGCATAATCACAATGCACAACCGTAATATTGCCGTTCTCGTCCTTTTCACAGCCTGTAGCTGTAACATAATATGCGCCCTTAAGACGTATCTCACGGCCTGGTACCATTCTCTTATATTTATTCGGAGCTTCCTCCATAAAGTCCTCACGCTCTATATATAAATACTTTGAGAACTCAACCTCACGCATACCCATTGACGGGTCCTCAGGATTTACCTCAACTTCAAATTTCTCCACTAAACCTTCAGGGTAGTTGTCCACAACAAGCTTTATCGGATCAAGCACTGCCATTGCACGAGGAGCATGCTTATTGAGATCCTCTCTTATGCACGCCTCAAGCATTGCAAAGTCAATAACGCTGTTTGCTTTTGCAACGCCTATTCTTTCACAGAAGTCTCGGATAGATTCGGGAGTATATCCACGGCGGCGCATACCGCAAAGCGTTGACATTCTCGGATCATCCCAGCCACTTACTATTCCCTCCTGTACAAGCTTCAAACAACGTCTCTTTGATGTAAGGGTATAGTTCAGGTTCATTCTTGCAAATTCAATCTGGCGTGACGGATTTTCATATCCTACCTCTTTTAATACCCAGTTATATATAGGACGATGATCCTCAAACTCAAGCGAACACAAGGAATGTGTAACACCCTCGAATGTGTCTGAGATTGGGTGTGCAAAGTCATACATCGGATATACGCACCACTTGTCACCCGTACGATGGTGATGGGCACGTAATATTCTGTATATAACAGGGTCACGCATATTAAGATTAGGTGATGCCATATCTATCTTTGCACGCAAAACCTTTGAGCCGTCAGGGAACTCACCATTTGTCATTCTCATAAACAAGTCGAGATTTTCCTCGATTGACCGCTCACGGTAAGGGCTGTTCTTGCCCGGCTCTGTAAGAGTGCCTCTGTACTCTCTTATTTCGTCCGCCGACAAATCGCACACATACGCTTTACCCTTTTTAATAAGCTCGATTGCGGCACGGTGAATTTCATCGAAATAGTCTGATGCGTAATATACATTATCCCACTCGAAGCCAAGCCACTTGATATCCTCCATTATAGAGTCAACATATTCAACGTCCTCTTTTGTCGGATTGGTATCGTCAAGACGCAGATTACATTTACCGTTGTACTGCTCTGCCATACCAAAATCAATGCATATAGCCTTTGCATGGCCTATATGCAAATATCCGTTAGGCTCGGGCGGGAAACGTGTCTGCACGTGATCGTAATGACCTTCCTCCAAATCCTTATCTATCGCTTCCTGAATAAAATTCCTTGAATATACTTCTTCCATCTTTTTTCTCCGTTAAGTTAAATTTTTTCTATTGCTTTTTTTATGCGTTCTCTTGTTTTTTCACAGCCTAATGTCTGCATTATAGTATACAAGTCAGGCGTATTCAATCTGCCTGTTACCGCAACTCTTATAACTCCTGCAACATCGCCCGCATGTCCCTTATATGAGTCAGGTGCTGCTTTATATTCCTTAGGTGATGATGCAAAGCCTACTTGCTTTGAAAGCTCCTGTATCTGCGGGAACCATTCCTCCTGCGGAATATTGCCGTCATATATTTCAAGATACTTTTGAAGTATCTCACGCTTATCCTCATCTGACACATTCTCTGCCCAACCAAGCTCACCGTCAAAAATCTCATCATAGAAATATGCAATGTAATCTTTTACCTCTGACCACTTGCCTATATCCTTTCTCGGCTTTTTGTTTCCACGCTCAATTGAGAAAATGCTCTTTGCATAATCGGTATCTTTCATTATGAGTGCGTAAAGCTCGTCATCATACTCTTTGCTCCAGGCAGTTACCGCATCAAACACCTCCTGAGTGTTCATTGTAGAAATATATGTTTTTGAAATGTCGTGGAGCTTAACCATATCAAAAAGCGCTCCTGCCTTGCTCATCTTTGACAGCTTGAAGTCAAACTTATCTATACTTTCTGTCTTGTTCGCACGGCGCCAATCCCCAAAGTTTGAGTTTGCAATCGTCATAAGGTACTCATTAACTGCGCCTGCTGGATAGCCTGCCTCAGCATAGAAGCTCACCGCCGCCTCGGGATCCTTACGTTTTGAAAGCTTACGCTTTCCGCCCGTCTCTGCATCCTCCTTCATTATTGGCGATATATGTGCATATTTAGGAGCTTTAAATCCCAAAACATAAAACAACTGTAAATGTATCGGCACTGATGAAAGCCATTCGTCACCTCGTGTTACGTGCGTAGTATGCATCAAATGGTCATCAACTGCGTGAGCAAAGTGATACGTTGGCGTACCATCCTTTTTTAGAAGAACTATGTCCAATATATTCTCAGGCATTTCTACCTTGCCTTTGACTTCATCTTTAAAGGAAATACGTCCCTCAGGTTTACCCGGTGATTTCAGGCGAACTACATACTCATCGCCGTTTTCTATTCTCGCCTTTGCGTCGCTTACGCTTATATCTCTGTACTTTGCGTACTTTCCGTATATACCGGGAAGCTCCTTTGATGCCTCCTGCATCTTACGCACCTCTGCAATTTCCTCCTCTGTCATAAAGCAGGGATAAGCAAGACCTTTTTCAACAAGTGATTTAACGTAAGCATGGTATATATGA
>JAQXXM010000124.1 GCA_029226065.1 Clostridiales bacterium | reverse complement strand
CCAGACGGCAGTATTAACCTGACCGAAAAAGGGCAGGAAATTGCAGAAAGAATGTATGAACGTCATCAAATAATCGCAAAAGCTTTAATGGCTTTAGGCGTTGATGAGGAAACTGCATATAAAGACAGTTGTAAAATAGAGCATGATATAAGCGATTTAAGCTTTGAAAAAATTAAAGAACATCTGATAAGACACTCCGGCTGAATCAACTAATCAGCCCCACAGGGGGGTGCTACTAACGCAACACCGCCTTCATTTTTGTTTTCAAGTGTGACATTCAGTTATATTATACTTATCGCCTATCTTTATTTTATATTCCATTTATATAACATGCAAGGTCTGCCACCTGTCTCATAATTCATTCTGCCAAGAATCTTGCCTTCTTCTAACAGATAATTCATATATCTCTTTACGGTTACACGGGATAAATTGACCTTGTCAGCAATTTCTTCGCCTGTGTATTCATTATTTATATCATTTTCAAGAAAGTTACAAATAATCTCAAGTGTTGTATAGACAATTCCTTTGGGCAACTGCACAGATGATTTTGCTGAATTTGTATTTATAATACTATCTATGTTCACCTGACTAAATGAGGATAAGTCATGAAATGCATCTTGTCTACTCCTGAATGTTTCTAAAGCCTGCTGAAACCTTGCGTTATAAAATGGTTTTACAAGGTAATCTGTAATGCCGAGTCTAAATGACTCTTCAACTGTTGTGGTATCATTGGCTGCAGTAACCATTATGACAGACACATTAAGATTATGCTCACGGATTTTTCTCAGCAGTGCAAGTCCGTCTATTTGAGACATATACACATCCAAAATAACAAGATGAATCGTATTTTTTGTGAGATATTCCCATGCAGATGTTCCGTCATTTACAACCTGTGCCACATGAAAGTGGGGATTTTGATTTGTGTATTGCTTATTTAGCATTGCAACCATAGGGTCATCCTCAACTATTAAAACTTCATACACTTTAAATACCCCCCTCATCGGTTAGCGTTACTGTAAAAGATGTTCCTACCCCATAATCAGACTCAAAAGTAATCTCGCCATTGTACTGATTAACTAAATTTTTGACGATATATAACCCTGTTCCATGCTTCTCGCCTTTTGTTGAGAATCCATTTGAAAAAATACTCTCCTTATCATTATCTTTGATTCCGATACCGGTATCATCTACACTAATTAAGAGTGCGTGAGGCTGTGTAAATATTCCAACAGTTATCTCTTTTGGAGGGATGTTTTTTTCATCAATTGAGTCCATTGCATTATCAATTAAATTTCCTATTATTGTTACAAGATCTGAACTTGGAAGTGATATATCATTTAACATTAGATGACTTCCGTTTTCTAATGCAAAATGGATATTAAGTTCTGATGCTCTTGCATATTTCCCAATCAGCAAAGCTGCCACAGACGAATCCTCAAAATTTTTCATTATATTATTTAATACATATTGTTGAATTGAAGTCACATTGGTGATATATTCACAAGCTTCCTCGTTTTTATTCATCTGTATCAGCCCTAAAACCACATGTAATTTATTGATAAAATCGTGATTGTTAGCACGCATTGATTCCACCATATATTTTACTCCTGACAATTCTTCCATCATCTGTGTATATTCGGTTCTGTCACGAAGTAAGCACAATGCTCCTACAATTTCATCGTCCGTTATAACAGGAATACTATCAAATATTATATCTGTGCCGCTATCAGTGTTTACTGATATGCCGAAATGCTTTTCACCGGTCACAATAGTATTTTTTATAGATAAATAAGGTGCTATCTCATTTAATTGTCTACCCTCTGCATCTTTGGGATGTAGGCGGAGTATTTTCTGTGCTGCACTGTTTATATAAATGACTTCCGACTCTGCGTTTACTGCTAAAATCCCCTCTTCAAGTGATTCCAATATATTTTCACGAATAGAGAACATCGCACTAAAAGTGTCAGGCTCGTACCCGAGCAGCAGCTTTTTTATCCGTTTTGAAAATCTGCTTGAGATTACGAGTGCACACATTATAATCGCCAACACGCATACAAGATAAATAAAAACTGTATTTAATATTATGCGGTTGATGCTATCATTCAATGTTCCGGCAATTACAAATCCCATGTAGTGTCCGCTACTGTCATATATAGCAGAATAGGATCGTCTTTGAGAACCCGACGGGCCAACATCGCTTGTTACATACGTATTAGTATTTTTGAATTTCGGTATTGTACCGTCATACTTTGTTCCTATAAGTTTATTGTTAGAGTGGTATCTACGAATATTGTTTTTATCAACAACGGATATTAAATCAATATTGGATAGTGTCTTTTTCAGCGAATCAATATATTGATAAGATATGTTATCGCTATTATTAGCACCAGTTGACAGTGCATCTTGTACCACTTCTGCTCCTGCAATGGCCTGTGATATGTTTTGAATATTTTGGTCGAGGTGTTTTTCCTCTGACCTGATACTCACAAAAATACTGAGCGATGAGGTAATGACCGTTGTAATCGCCGCAATAGTTATCAGCATTTTAAGAGTTTCGTGTTGTATTTTTAGTATTGGTTTCTTTTGTTTACTCAATTTTCTCTACCACCTTACTTTCTTGATATTCTATCACAATCCAATCTTTTTTTCAATAACCCATCGACTTTTGAAAGTAATGTAAATAAAAAAATGTATTATTATGTTCATTAATTACGAATGATTGTTTTTTTTCTTCCCATGCTATACAATGCTAACAGAAACGAAAGGAGTGCTGATATGGACACATTTACAAACATTATGGAAACTATGATGGTAATTTGCTTCGGCATATCTTGGCCGCTTAATATCATCAAAGCATGGAAAGCAAAAACTGCAAAAGGAACAAGCCTTATATTTTATTTCTTTATATGGATTGGTTACATATTCGCTTTGATAGGCAAAATTGCAATGATTAATGCAACCCCCTATGTAGCGTGGTACGATATTGTTCCTTGGTATGTGATGTTCTTCTATGTACTTAATATCTTAATGGTTAGTGGCGGAATTATTCTTTACTTCCGCAACAAAGTTTTTGATAAAAGGAGAGTGCAAAAATGACTATATATGAAAGAGAGTTAAAAGAATACACTGATCTTAATCGCATAGCTAAAAGCGACTCTGTTGTCGTTTTCGGTTCATCGTTTGCTAAGAATATTCCAGTAAGCGAACTTGACATATCGTATGATATGGATTCATACATATATAACCGCAGCATTACCGATTTATCTGTATTTGATGCATGCGATGTAATCGAAACTTGCATTTACAATATTCAACCGAGCAAAATTTTAATTCAGCTTGGTGAAACCGACCTTGCAAGAGGGTTCAAGGTGATTCCTGAAATTGTTACGGAATACAATAAGGTTATCAGAAAAATAAGGGATAACGCTCCCAATGCTGAAATAGTTGTTTTGTCTGTATGCAGTACCGACGTAGAAATCTATCCCGAACAGCTTAACAAAGCATTATCTGTAATGTCTTCTTATTTAAAGTGTAAGTTTGTGGATATTACCGCATCATCCAATCACGAATCACCATACATTCGCGCTTTTGAGATACTGAAACCTTATATTAGGAAAGATAATATTTCTTTCTTTGACGCTATGAATATGGCACACATTTAACTTTTTATGAAAGGGCTGTTGCATTTAGCGCAGACCGTTCAAAGGCTTAAAATGGCATCAAATCAATGCCCGTTAAATTTCATATAATAAATTAACGTTGAAATCCGCATTGTTTTGCGGATTTCTTGTATTTAACGCCTTTGAACTATCCGCAAAACTCACCCTCGGAGTACCAAAGTACGCCGTCGGGCAAGGCGAAATGCGAATAAATCCACATTTCACTTCGTTTTGCGAATTCTGCATCTAAATTCATTCAGCCCCACAAGGGGGGGTGCTGCTAAATGCAACAGCCACATCTTTCTAATTAATCAAACCATATTTAATTTTAATCCTGTCCAATTTATCAATCATTGGTTCTGATATAAACCAAAGGAAAAATGCAGTTGATACGGCGTGAACTAAATCAAACGGTGCACCTGATATATATGCCGCTTTAATCATTGCGAAATTAAGCTTATCCTGCGACATAATTATTGAAGATGGATTCATAATACCGCCGTATATAATAATTGTGGCAATCGCACCGAAAATACACAGCGAAGTTTTCGTTTTACGCAGTAATCCTTTTTGAAACAATACCCCTGCAATAAATCCTATTATACCAAAAGCAAACATCTGCCACGGTGTCCACGGTCCTTGACCGAAAAAGAAGTTAGATACAAATCCCGTCACTGCTCCGATTAAAAATCCCGTTTCACCGCCAAAACAAACTCCGCCTATTATTACAAGTGCCACGACAGGCTTAAACTGCGGAAGCATAAAAAATGCCGCTCTGCCCGCAACAGCAATGGCACAAAGTACACTTATGGTAACAATTTCTCTTGCCTGTGGGCGTTTGCTCTCAAAAATCATACAAAACGGTATCATAGTTTCAAGTATGATTAATAGACTTATAAAATAATACTTTCTGTCCTGGAGATAAATTATCCCGATATAAATTGTAAGAGGTATTGCAAGCAGTATCAGAAGTGCTGCCGCAACCGTTCGTTTTGTCAATTTTCGTTTGTCCCGGCATTGCAAAACAGCCTCTGCACCAAATTCTCTTTGCGGAAAAAAGCATATAAACGCACCTGCAATTTCGGTAATGGAAATTAATTGGAATATCCACATAGATATGGGGTTATCAATTAAAAGCTGATAAATGCAGGTGATTATAAACAGCAGTGTCAATATACTACCAAAAACAATTCGTAACGGTCTAATCTTTTTATGTTGTGGTTTTTTATTTTCTGTTTTATTAATATTGGGCAAGATGATTTCGGGCGGTTTAATATGTGTTATTGTCTGCACCTTTCCGCCGCAGGCACGTATTATATCGTCTGCAAGCACAGCTTTTGGGAGAACTGTTCTTGCCATTCTGTTTGCACAAGTCGTGTAGAAATTTTTGCCTGCAAAGAACTCTCTCGGCTCGCCGACAGATGTAAAATTCCCGTCAAAAAACATAGCGCATCTATCGGCATATTCCGCGCAAAACTCTATATCGTGTGATACCATGACAACTGTTATGCCCTTTGCTTTTAAATCACTGATAATATCAGCAAGAATATATTTAAAATGTGCGTCAATACCTTTTGTAGGCTCGTCCAGCAAAAGAATTTGCGGTGACATCAAAAGCACCTTTGCAAGTGCCGCACGCTGTTGCTCGCCACCTGATAAATCATACGGATGACTGTCAAGTAAATTGTCTATCCTGCAAAGTGCAGATATGTTTTTAATCATACCTTCCTTTTCTTCGCTTGGTATTTTTCTTTCAGACAGCATTTCCATAAGATCAAGATAAACTGTTTTCTTAACAAAAACGCTTTGAGGATTTTGAGGCAGAACTCCTAAAATGCCGTTGTATAAATTTTTAACCTTTGAAATACTTTCGCCGTTTATAAAAACATCTCCACGATACGGCACATTAAGTCCGCTCATAAGTGACAGTGCCGTTGTTTTTCCTGTGCCGTTTCCGCCGACAATTGCGAACAGCTCTCCCCTATTTATCTCTATATTCAAATTCTTTATAACGTCGGGCAAATCCTTTTCATACCTGAAATATGCATCTTTTACCTCAATCACTGCATTTATATTTGTCTCTCTTTTTGATTTTGGTACAAAGTCACTGTTTAGCGTATGATTATCAGAATACCTTTCAAGCCACGCTCTGCCCTCACGTACAGTAATAGGACACTCAAAATCATTCTCTACTGCACCGTAAACACGCATAGGCACAGGGAGAGCTAAATACATATCGTGATTTAGCGATTTTAGTATTTCACCGACCTTTTGCGGTTTTGCATCAGCAACAATTTTGCCGTCATCCATAACTATTACTCTGTCAGATATTGAAAAAGCATCTTCTATGCGGTGTTCGGATAAAATCACAGTTGTTCCAAGCTCACGATTAATCTTTTCAAGTGTTTTCAAAAATTCCTGTGCCGCTATGGGATCAAGCTGACTTGTAGGCTCGTCAAGAATAAGCACACTTGGCTGCATAACCATTACCGATGCAAGATTTAAGAGTTGCTTCTGCCCTCCTGAAAGCTCTGTTACCTTTTTATGAAACCACGTATCCATACCGAAAAATGATGCCATTTCAGATACTCTCGTTCGGATTTCAGGTGTTGAATATCCTAAGCTTTCCAAGCCGAACGCCAATTCGTGCCACACCTTATCGGTTACAATCTGATTATCGCAAGATTGCATTACAAATCCGATTTGAGATGCCTGTTCTTTTGAGTCTGTTTCGGATATAACTTTTGAGTTGAAATATATCTTTCCGCTTAAATCCCCATAAGGTGCAAGAGATGGCTTAAGAAGTCTTAGTAACGTCGTCTTGCCACATCCCGATTTACCGCACAGTGTTATAAATTCACCCGTGTTTACTGTAAAAGAAACATTGTCAACCGCTTTATTTTCCCTGTTCGGGTATCTGAAACTCAGATTTTCTATTTTATAGTGTTCCATTTTCTTACCTCATAGACTTCAATTATTATCGGGCAAATACAAAGTGCAAAATACGCAATAAATACACTAAGACCATACATCGAGAAATTTCCTGTTTGTAATGAAGGAAAATATCTGAAATACATTCCGCCGTATAATTTGCCTATAAGCGTATATGCACCCAATATCACGATACATAAAAGCGTTTTTTTATCTCTCTTATCAAATGTGAAGATTGAAAATGACGTCCTTCCCGAGTGTCCAAATCCTCGTGATTTCATACTATCGGCAGTTTCTATTGCGTTTTCGAGTGCCCATGTTGTCATTATGGAAAGAATTAATAATCCGTGTTTTGCCCTTTGTATTACACTGCCGTTTGACACATCACGTCCCATACATCGCTGTGCATTCGTTACAACCTTTAGCTGTGCTGAAAACTTTGGCACAAACCTAAGTGTCATAGACAAAACAAGCGACAGTGACGGAATAATTTTTCCAAACAGATATATAAATTTATCACTTGTCATAATCTCTGTGTAGCAGGAAAACCAGCATATTACACTCACAATCATCATTGCCGCCGCCAATCCGTATACAACGGATTCAAGCGTTAGCGGATTTCCGCTCGGCAAATAGCTTATTATTGTTACGCCCTCGTGATTAAATGCAGGATTGATAAACGCCGCAAAGGTAAGAGTTGGCAACATATAAATGAGATTTGTTTTTACGGCTTTTCTGCCTTTTAGCATTACAGAATATATAAATCCCGATAAAAGCGAAATAACAAGGCATATCGGATGCATAAACACACACGAAAAGCCTATCACAAATGCAAAATAAACAAAATTCACAATTGGATGATATGTTTTAAACTCGTTCATTTTATCACTTTCCGTTTCTTGCCGAATAGTTACCGCCTACGTCTCTGCCTAAATCACAGGTGTACACCCATTCAACCTTGTCACCGCTTTTGAGTTGATAGCGGGAACAGCCGTAATTAGGGAACCAGCCGTTAACCTTATACATCCAACCTGACAGCTCTCCGCAGTCAAATTCATATAAATTCCCAATTCCCTCAATATATGCACTGTTATAAATCGGCGTATTTTCAAATTCCAAATGTATTTTATTGCGTTTCATTTCCCGCACAAGCAGATTGAAAACACTTTCTCCCTCATAAAATGTAACTGTTTGCTCTGAAAATATTATTCCGTTATTCGGTACAAGCTCTGTCTTTTCTTTGTCAAGCCATGCGATATTTTTTAATATGGTATCACATCTGACTGACATAGTACAGGTGAGTGCTTTATCTGAAATAACTGTATTTTCAGGCTCAATGGGTACAGGCTTATCTTCGGCGACAGGTACGTCTTTTTCGCTATTTGCAGTGGCATCCGTTACTTTTTCCGCAGCATTTTCTTGTTTTGTATATGAATTGCCTGACATCTCCTCCGCAAGTGCTATTTTTTCAGATGCACTCATAGGCTTACCGTCTGAATGTTGAGGTTTATTTTCTTCAGTTGCCGGCTCATTATCTTTTTTTATGGGTATATCAGATAAATCAGATTTTTCTGATACAGTATCTTCTTTATCTTGTTGAGTATTTTGGTTTGTATCATTTTTAGATTTACCTGCAACCGTTTTAGAATGATTTATATTTGCATAATCGCTTTTATCTGCATTTTGACCTTGAAGCATCGGAAAATCACCGCCCCACCAAAATGCGAAAGCTAAAACAATTGCGATAATTGTACCTATAATAATTTTATTTTTGTGTTTCCTCATTCAAAATCACTCCCTAAATGAGTTTTGAAAGTGACAGCATATTATAAAGCATCTGTGCAATTTCCGCTCTTGTCACACTCTCTTTCGGTTTTATCTCCATAGCATCTTCGGGGAGTATTTTGTTATCATAACAGAATGCAAGAGCGTTAAGCGACCAATCAGACGCCTTTACATAATCTAAAAAGCCTGCTAAAATATTGCGTACCTCAAACGTTTCAATATCTGTATTTACGCCGCATAGCTTTGCCGCCCTTGTAACCATTACGGCTGACTCCTCACGTGTAATTGTTCCATTTGGATTAAACTCCGTGTCCGATATTCCTTTTATAATACCATAGCAATATGCGGTATTTACATATTCAAAAAACCAATCCTTATCCGTTACATCAGCAAAGACGGTTTCTCCCTTTACAGGCAAACCAAGACCTCTTACCATAATTGCGGCAAACTCCGCCCTTGTCATTGTACTTTGAGGATCAAACAGATTTTCGTTTTTTCCGTTGATTATATTTCTTGCCGCAAGTGCTTCAATGGCTGACTGATTAGTATGTCCCGTTATATCCACGAAGGTTTTTTCAGGTGAAACTATGTTCATTTTCTTAACATCGGGATTTCTTTCAAAAAGTCCGTATTCCGAATTTGTACTTTCTGATATAGAAATTGCATCGCTCATACTATAAAGGCTGTTTTTTTCGTCATTAAATCGTTTTACCGCCACAAGTGCACAGAAACACTGTTCGGTAGCCATTTGATTTACCATACCGTCTTTTGTGTGTTTAAATCCATTTCCTCTTTCATAATATGACAGCATACTATCAAGTATTGTATTGCCGTTTTTGATAAAGCGTAAATCATCAATGGATATTCCAAGCTCGCAAAGTGCAACGATCATTTGCGCACAGCTTTCGGCATTTTCCGTTTCTTGACTTGAAAAGCCTCCGTCCGTGTTCTGACTCCGAGACACAAACAAAAGTGCATTTTCTATTGCCGTCTTTACTGCCTCATTATCTTGATATTTGCCAAGTGCCTGTAAAGCCATTGCCGTTACATCGGCATCCGATTTTTCTCCTGATAATGACCAGCCTCCGTCTGCGTTCTGATTATCGAGAATGTTATTTATGTACATTTCTCTTGTTGCACGGACATTTGCATTCTCATTCTTCGGGATTTCATAATTACCGCTATCAAGTGCAATCAACGCCCAAATTGAGCCGTTAATACCTTGCCATACTGTTTTTTCGTAATCTCCGAGGGGTATTAACATATTGTACCCCGAAATATCAGTCGGATTTTTACCGATAGCGGTTAAAGCAAGAACAACTCTTGAGTATTCCGTATATTTTTTATCATTCAGCACACCGCCGCAATCTTTTATATATTTTTCAGCCGTCTTGTAATAATTTTCAAAATATTCATCGGGAATATCCGCTCCACTGCGTGCCAGTCCCATAACAGCCCATTCTCCGCCTATAGAGCCGACCTGCGGGTCAGGTGCGGATTTATACAGATATTCGGCAGTTTCATTCACTAAACTGTCTATTGTGTCAATATCTGCCGCAAAGGCTTGTGATGACAAGTTCAAAATCATCATCAAGCACACAAAAAATACCATTGATTTCTTCATTTTTATAACTCCTTAAAAATGCGCACAAGCGAGCAGTCTGATTTTGAGGTCAGACTGTTCGCATCGTGCCTTACTTATTACTGCTCTAAATAACGCATTAGTATTGTTGCCACTTGCGCTCTTGTAGAATTGTTTTTCGGATTAATTGTTGAGTCCGTTTCGCCTTTCATAATCCCTGCACCTGCCATCCACTGTATAGCAGGTATTGCATATTCGGATATGTCCATAGCATCGGTATAAGAAAGAATATTAGTGTCCTCGCCGACAGATGTATCCTGTTTCTTATACTGTGCATAGCGATACAAAACCGCCGCCATCTGCTCACGTGTAATGCTGTCATTCGGAGCAAATTCCGTGTCACTTACGCCATTTACAATGCCGTTTTCAGCCGCCCAGTAAACCGCATCTGTATACCATTGTCCATCATAAACATCTGTAAATCCACGTGATTTTGCTTTTTCAGTTTGATTTTCTATTCTGTAAAGTACCGTTACAAGCATTGCTCTTGTCATCTTTTTATCAGGCTCAAAACCACTATCCGTTCCCTGCATAAGATTATTTTTATGCACGTATTTTACAGCTTCATAGTACCAGTCATTTTCCTTTACGTCACTAAACTCCATAGGCGTTTGAGTCGGTGTCAGTGTCGGCGTAGGCGTTACAGGAGTGGCTATTACAACATTCTTGCCGTCGTTTGTTGAGCTTGTGTATTCCTTTTCATCCTCTTTTGTATAGTCATCAGTATAGTACCATACAACAGTCGAATTTTTCTCAAGCTTGATATCTTTGCAACCTTTATCAGCATTTTTGCCGTCAACCATAAACATCCAACCTGAATTTTTGCCATGATCATATTCGCCTAAGCCGTTAATTTCCGATACATATCCGTTATTCTCAACAAACTCAATATTACGCACTTCATTAAGCACATCAAACACTGTAGAGCCCTTATCAACACGTACAGTATCGCTCACAAGTGAGGTGTACTTTTTCTTATCATTTCTGTATGTATATGAATTGTCACACTCATCCTCGTCATGTACCATAATCGACACCTTGACAGATATTTTGCTTACGTTTGAAGACCCCGTATCAGATGGTGGTTCGGGCGTTTCTGTCGGCACTATTGCATACGCATCATTTTTGGGATATCCAGAAAAGTCGTACAGACGCTTTTGGGATTTTGACAGTTGCCACGCAACAAGCCCTCTGAAACCCTGTTCCGTTGACATTGCATTTTCCGAATTGCCAAACATAAATCCGCTCAATGTATCTGTTGCTTTAAGCATCAATCCGTCTATTAAGCTTTTATCATTTTTAATGACTGTCTTTGCATCTATGCCAACAGCTGACAAGCCTGCTATTGCAAGACCTGTTGATTCAGCACTCGGATCTCCGTTATATCCAAGCGAACCATTATCGCTTTGCAAATCCCCTATTTTCTCAACAGCTGCATCAAGGGCTGTTTTTACATCATCATTTTCATCATAGTAAGGAGCTAACGCAAGAAGCATGGGTGACAATGCATCAGTTCCGCCCCATACAGGGGTAAGCCAGCTATTCTTGTTTGTAATTGCATGATTTACGAGGTAATTTATCTCGTCCTCTGTTGCATATATCGGATCCTGTTGCAATGCAATCAATACATACGGAAGCGTGTATTCATTTGTAACGCTTGTGTTTCTGGCGACAATCATTTCAGAAAGAACTGCAGGTATGTCGATTAACTCATCATTTTCTGTATGAATTTTTTTTGCATCATAACCCATTGCACGCAACGCTATAATTGATTTTGCTAAAACTGATGCGTTAGCATTATCTTTCTTTATCTCCGCATCTACCAGAGCGATTATCTTGCTAAGACACTCCTGTTTCGCATCATCTGTAAGAACATTTTCAGTATTGGGATTTACTACACGGTACCCTTCAAGGTCAGCTATTACCCACCACATACTGCCGTCATTTAAAACTTTATCCTCTTGCATATATGATTTTGCGATATTATGCATAATCTGTATCTCGGGATGTTCTTTTACCGTAACAACAGAGAATGGTGCCGTTATTTCTGTTACAAACTCATCGTTTACGAGCGTGCCTTTTTTAGCTGATATTATATATTCGCCCGCCGTATCAAAAGAAACTGTAGCTTTGCCAAGAGAGTCGGTTGTGATATTCTTTTCCTCTCCGTTGACTATAATTGTCGCACCCTCACATGGTAATACTGTCTCAACCCATTGACCGCTATCATCCTGCTCGTATGCTTTTTTATTTAATGTCAATTCTAAGGAGTCGCCCACAGTTTTCTCTGTTTTGTGAGTATCAAACCATGTATATCCCTCAGAATTTTTGAGTATTGCAAGCTCTATATAGTCGCCGTCTTCTATCTCATGAGCGGGGCCCATAACGCACTCTGTGCCAAAATTGACCTGATATACAAAGTTAGCGCTTGTATCACCCCAGAACTTTGAAATATATTGTCCGTATGGACCGTCTTCTGTTGCGTATCCGTCATCACCATCATAATAATCCTCGTGGATTTTTATAAATGCATCATTCAATTCATAGTTTGATTTACCGAACAGCTCAACAGGAACTGATGCTATCATCGTTCCGTCTTTACCTGATAATATTTCACCATATTGGCTTAATGTCACATATACTGTGGCATTATTCTCCTCCTCTGCCGAAACAGGAATTACAATTGTTGATAATAATAAAATAAAGCTTAAAAATAATGATATTGTCTTTTTCATTTTCATTTCATCCTTTCGTTAATTACGTTTTAATAATATAAATTGTGTCTGAATCACCTCCTGATTTTACCGAGACGAAAAAAGCCGCGGTAATTTTCAAAATTACCACAGCTGAGTTTTCCTGTGACAAATCACAATTTGAATACGCAAAGCAAAGCCCTTTAAAAGCATTGTCCATAAAACAATACTAAGCGCAAACAAAAACATTACCTCTATCCAAATGAGCATTTTACAAGGTAATATCAAAGCAGGTCTTGTGACTCGCCCCATATAAGATTGTGTAATAATCTCGCATTTTCATACTCTGCCTTCTCAGTTTCCCAATGACCGGTTTTCACCGACGAGTATAAAAACTTCGGATGCACACACCGACAGTCCTCCGCAGGGGATTCTCACCCCATTCCCTTTTCACCGACTATACCTTGACAAGTCTTGTCTTTTACAGTATAACCGACACTCTGTGTGATGATATTAAATTTTAACGATATTATACCATATTTTTCTCTATAAAACAATATATAAAACAAACAAATCCATTGTTTATTTAATTTCCCTAAAAAAAATTAAATTTTCAGTGAATTTTTATAAATACTATTGCAAATTTACTTTAAAAGTGATATAATGTGATTAAGTTAATAATTTAACTAATTTTGATTTTAAGGAGGACTTAGAAATGGGAAGATTTACATTACCGAGGGATTTATACTACGGTAAGGATGCGCTTGCAAACCTCAAAACACTTTCAGGTAAGAAAGCTATTGTCGTTTCAGGCGGCAGTTCGATGAGAAAAGGCGGTTTTCTTGATAAGGTTGAAGAATATCTTAAAGAGGCCGGTATGGAAGTAAAGTTTTTTGAAGGCGTTGAACCCGACCCGTCAGTTGAAACGGTTATGAAGGGTGCGGCAGCTATGACGGAATTTCAGCCTGATTGGATTATTTCAATCGGCGGTGGTTCTCCGATAGATGCAGCAAAGGCTATGTGGGCATTCTATGAATATCCCGACACAACCTTTGAGGATCTATGCACACCGTTCAATTTTCCGAAGTTAAGAACAAAAGCACGTTTCTGTGCTATTCCGTCAACATCGGGAACAGCTACCGAAGTTACAGCTTTTTCAGTTATTACTGATTACTCAAAGGGAATTAAATATCCGCTTGCGGATTTTGAAATTACTCCTGACGTTGCAATCGTTGATCCGGCACTTGTTGAAAGTCTGCCAATTAAACAGGTTGCATATACTGGTATGGACGCATTAACTCATGCTATTGAAGCGTATGTTTCAACGCTTAACAGTCCGTTTACTGACCCGCTTGCAATAAAAGCTATTGAAATGGTATTTGATTATCTTCCTGCTTCATATAATAAAGATATGGACGCAAGAGAGCAAATGCACTATGCTCAGTGTCTTGCCGGTCAGGCATTTTCAAACGCACTTTTGGGTATTGTACATTCAATGGCACATAAAACAGGTGCAGCATTCTCGACAGGTCATATCCCCCATGGTTGCGCTAATGCAATATATCTGCCGTATGTAATAAAATACAACGCTCACGAGCCTGAGGCTATGAGAAGATATGCCGATATTGCAAGACGAGTAGGTTTGGGCGGTACGTCCGAAAAAGCGCAGGTCAATGCACTCATAGCAAAGATTGAAGAATTTAACCGCGCTATGAATATTCCAAAGACTATCCAGGAATTTGGTGTTAAAGAAGATGAGTTCTTGGAAAAGCTCGACACAATAGCAGAAAATGCAGTTGCCGATGCTTGTACAGGTTCAAATCCGAGAACGATAACGCCCGCACAGATGGCAGAGCTATTTAAGTGTACATTCTATGGTACGGAAGTCGATTTCTGATTTTTAATACATATCAACAACCCTGCCCCAATCCCGCGGCAGGGTTGTGTTTTGCGGTATTTTTCAAATATGACATTGCCAAATGAGCAGGTTACTTACACTACAATAAGATTATCCACAAGATTTACTTATATCTTTTTAATTGGGTGTCTAATAACTGTTTTCCATTTTTCAGGGGCAACCTTTCTTGCATCTGACATATAAATTTCGTGGTGAAATCTTGTACTCGTTATATCATTAACATATCCGTTTTCAGCCAAATATTCATCCATTAAAGCAACTGTAGCGGGTTCATCATCGAAAGAACCTAAGTGCATAATTTGAACGCACAGCCCCTCCTCAACGGTCATAAACTCTGCCGATGAACAATCCAACTTTTTCTTTTTAGTCGCTGTTTCAACTGCCCATTCAAAATCTTTTTTTGTA
>JAQXXM010000123.1 GCA_029226065.1 Clostridiales bacterium | reverse complement strand
CTACATACTGCTACTTTTTTCTAAAAGACTTGAAAAAAATTATATTTTGTGGTAAAATATACTAAATAAGTGTTTTGGAAAGAAGGATACAAAATGAAAAGGAAAACATTAGCGCTATGGTTGTTACTTAGTATGATAATTTGTTTAACAGCGTGCATGGGCGAAAAAAAGGGTGAAATAGGGACTACTTACACCTCAAACAATGGTATTGAATTTACTGTAAATGAAATTGCTTTTGCTGATGTTATTGATGGTTGGGGTGGAGCAAACGACGATTTTTGGAAACCAATAGACGAAAACAATTGTAATGTCGGTGGTCGTTTCGCTACAGTGGAAGATTATAAGTCGGCTCATGGCTTAACTCCTAAAAAGGAAAACGATAGAATAATATACATATCGTACACCGCTGAAAACAAATCGAAATATGACAGAACAATAGATGAAACTGGCGATATAGATTATGATAATGGATACAAGTATTCTGATGGTTATCTTTCATATAGAGTCAGTGAAGAAGGCGTATGGAAAGAATTACCTTCAGGACTTAGTCTTCCAAAACTTGATGGTGGTAAATATGAATTCCGTGCATACACTGTTGTTCCTAAAGAAGTTGTAGAATCTGACAAACCTTTGGATATAACAATACACGGATATAAATTTAAAATAAGATAATAAAACTTTATAAAACTCCTTGTTTACACTTGTAAGCAAGGAGTTTTTATTTTTCCCAAGCATTTCCTTACATAAAAAATTCCTTGTTGCACACAATAGAATTGTAAATTCAAACAAAAGGAGCAAATCATATATGAAAGCAACGGGAATTGTAAGAAGAATTGACGATTTGGGAAGAGTTGTGATACCAAAGGAGATACGCCGTACTATGCGGATCCGTGAGGGAGATTCATTGGAGATATTTACAGAAAAGAACGGCGAGGTTATATTTAAAAAGTATTCGCCAATAGGCGAACTCGGAGACTTCGCTACAAATTATGTGGAAACACTTGCAAAGGCAAGCGGTCACGGCGCTTGTATAACAGACCGTGACAATGTAATCGCCGTATCGGGACTCCCCAAAAAGGATTTAATGGAAAAACGTATCTCCAACGAGCTTGACAGCATTATGAACGACAAGCTCACTGTTACCTATAAATCAGGCAAGGTTGTATCTATTGCTGACGGAAACGATGAGTATAATGCCGGCGTGGTTGTACCTATTATTTCGGAAGGCGATACTATCGGCTCGGTTGTATTCGTAATGAAAGAGGGAGAGAAGCCGTCAGAGGTTGAGGATAAGCTTGCCCAGACGGCGGCAGGATTTCTTGGCAAACACATGGAAGGCTGAAATTTTCAAAAATAACAGAGTCCTTTTCAAAAAAGCCTGACTCTGTTATTTTTGTGCTTTATCTGATAGGCAATATTCACTTTTTAGTCTGATTATTAAAGTACAGCACAGTAAAACGACAGTTATTTATAAAAAATGAGAAAAATACATAATAAATTTCGTTAAAAATTGTCAAAATTTACAGTATAAAACAATTGAAATAATAATAAAAAAATGGTATAATCATAATGTGATGTTATGCGTTATATAGACGACATTGTGTTAACTAAATAAAATTATATGATACAAGGAGATATGAAATGACAATCAACAATTTTCAGGAGACAACAACTGATGCAACACCTACTGTAGGAAAGCTAAGTATTATCAGTATGAAAGGCTGTGAGGAGTTCACAGACAAGATTGACTGGTATCTTCGACAGATGCGTTCAGATTCAGAAAATGTAGAGACTTACGTAACTCATGTTACATGCCCGAGATTTGGTACGGGTGAGGGTAAGGGAGTTATTGACGAAACTGTAAGAGGTCATGACGTATATATAATATGCGACTGTTTCAACTACGGCGTGACATACAAGATGTACGGAGTGGAAAACCACATGAGCCCTGACGATCATTATCAGGATTTAAAGAGAATTATTGCGGCTATGGGCGGAAAGGCAAGACGTGTAACGGTTGTAATGCCTATGCTTTATGAGGGCAGACAGCACAGAAGAAGTGGACGTGAGTCGCTTGATGCGGCAATAATGCTTCAGGAGCTTGCCTCTATGGGAGTTAAAAATGTCATCACATTTGACGCACACGATCCGAGAATTGCCAATGCTATACCTCTTTCAGGCTTTGATGATGTACAGCCAACATATCAGATGATAAAGGCAATTTCACATGCTGTACCTGACATTAAATTCAATAAGCTTGACACTGTTGTTATATCTCCTGATGAGGGTGGTATGTCAAGATGTATGTACTACAGTTCAGTGCTTCAGCTTGACCTTGGAATGTTCTACAAGCGTCGTGACTATTCAAGAGTTGTAGATGGTAAGAACCCGATAGTTGCACATGAATATCTTGGCCGTGATGTCGACGGTAAGGATGTCATAATCATAGACGATATGATAGCGTCGGGAGAGTCAATTATAGACGTTGCAACCAAGATTAAAAATATGGGTGCAAGGAGAATATTTGTATTCTCGTCATTTGGCTTGTTTGTAAAAGGTCTTGAGGTATTCGATAAGGCATACGAGGCAGGAATAATCGACAAGATATTCACAACTAATCTTGTTTACAGAAACCCAGGTCTTGCAGACAGAGAGTGGCATTGGGAGGTTGATATGTCAAAGTATGTATCACTGCTTATAGATACGCTTAATCACGATGAGACTATTTCACATCTTCTTAACCCCGTTACAAAGATACAAAATCTTATCGACCGTATGGGCAACAAATAATTTACAGATAATTAATAAATGAGTATTGATTTTTTTCGCTGTTAGTGATATTATATAATAGTCACGCCAAAAGCGAAAAGAATTAAAGGCTGCCCTACCGACAGTAAAATGACGGTGAAATCCGTTATGGCGGCTTTAGATTGAAAGGATGAACAAAATGAAAAAAAGAGCAGACATAAGTGTAGTTGTTATGGTTGTAGTAGTTATTGCTATGGCAGTGTTGGGCACATTTGCTGTTGCACCGACTATAAAGGACAGCTTTGCCAACAAAGAAGCACAGAAGCTTGCAGAGCGTATGCAAAACGGTACAGCAACTGTTGACGATATGGCAAACAGCGCAGGTATGAAGTATGATGAGTTTATTGCTCAATATGACCTTAAGCCTGAGGACATAGATAAAGATGCCGATATGAACGCATTTGCTGAAAAGTTAAGTCTTAAGCATTACTGTGAGTTTGCAGGTCTGACATACACAGACGAGGCACTTGAGGCATATAAAGCAGAAAACAAAGACGCTAAGGATCTCACAGCCGATACAACCGATATGGATGCAAAGGTAGCATTTGCACAGCACTTGTATGCAATCGAGCAGGCAGCTCAGGCAACAGAAGCACCTGCACAAGAAACGGAGCCGCAAGATACACAGGCAGAGGCGGAATAATTATATAGGAGGACAATGTAATGGATAATGAAAATCTGAATAACGAGGAAGAGCTTAACTCAGTTGAGACTGAAGGCACATCAGAAGAGGTTACAGAAATACCGTCTGAAGAAGTTGTTGAGGAAATTACAGAAGAGGCTGTAGAGGGTTCAGCAACTGAAGAAGAGTCGGAAAATACTCAATATACTGAAGTTAGTTCAATTGAGGAGCCTGTTAAACAATCATCAGGCAAGGTTCTTGCAATAGT
>JAQXXM010000122.1 GCA_029226065.1 Clostridiales bacterium | reverse complement strand
CCGCCTGCGGCACGAATGTCAGCCGGGATACGCTCTAAAGCCATAACGGCACACGCACCTGCAGCTTCTGCAATCTTTGCCTGCTCAGGTGTTGTAACATCCATAATTACTCCGCCCTTGAGCATTTGTGCCAAGTTTTTGCTTAATTCAAATCTGTTGTTTTCCATTTTTGAAAATCTCCTTTATTATTGTATTGTTCCACCGCCTAAAACAGTATCACCGTCATATAATACAACAGCTTGTCATTTCGTGACTGCTCTTTGAGGTTCATCAAATTCTACAGTTATTAGATCATCATCTGTTTGCATTACAGTTGCGGGCTGTTCTGCCTGACGATAGCGTATTTTTGCCTTTACTCTTGTAGGCTTCTCAATTGTACTTACCGAAATCAGATTGATATTGTTCGCAGTAAGAACTTTTGAATATAAATCACCGTCTGTGCCAAGGACAACTGTATTATCGTTTACATTTATCTCTGATACATAAAGAGGTTCACTGTATGGTATACCAAGTCCCTTGCGCTGTCCTACAGTATAGTTAATAATTCCTTTGTGTTCTCCCAAAACAGTACCGTTTTTCAGAACAAAATTGCCTGAAGGATATTGCTTTTTTGTATATTGCCTAATAAAGTCGGTATAAGTTCCGTTTTGAACAAAGCAAATGTCCTGACTGTCATGCTTTTTTGCATTTACAAAGCTGTTTTCTTCTGCAATTTTACGAACCTCTGTTTTTCTGAGATGTCCCAAAGGAAAAAGAGTATGTGCGAGCTGCTCCTGAGTCATTGAATAGAGGACATAGCTTTGGTCCTTTGTTTCGTCAATCGCTTTCTTCAAAAGGTATCTTCCGGTAGCTTCGTTAAATTCAATGCGGGCATAATGCCCTGTTACAACATAATCATAATTTAGCTCCTTAGCCCTTAAAAACAGCTTTTCAAACTTCAAATACCTGTTACAGTCAATGCATGGATTTGGCGTAGCTCCTGTTTCGTAAGCATTTACAAAGCGGTCAATGACATCCTCACGAAACCTATCCGTAAAGTTGAAAACATAATACGGAATACCAAGTGAATTAGCAACATTTCGTGCGTCCTCTACGTCTTCTAATGAGCAACAGGACTTTTCGCGTGCAATACAAACATCTTCATTATGAAAAAACTTCATTGTTGCACCTATGCAGTCATAGCCCTGGCTTTTTACAAGATATGCGGCAACGCTCGAATCCACGCCACCGCTCATTGCTATAACAGCTTTTTTATTACATAGGAAATTGCTCGTTTTGAGTGAGCAATTTTGCTTGTTCAAAAAAAGCGTTCCTACCTGCCCCCAAGATTGGGGGTCAGGGGGTTGATGCGTTATAAACGTTTTTTTATTCATCAAAATCCGTTCTCCTTCCAAGCAGAATATAACCTGTGTTTATCCGAGTTCTATCATACGATCAATACATACTCTTGCTTTTTTCAGCGTTTTGCTATCAAGATCTATTTCCTCTCCGCCGTTACCTGATAACGTATGATATACATCCATAAGAGAAGTAGCTTTCATATTAGGACAGATTAGATTTTTTGAAAGAGAATAAAATCTCTTTTCGGGACAACTGTATGAAAGGTGCTGTACAATGCTGATTTCAGTTCCTATAACAAATTCCGAATTATATGAATTTTTTGCATATTCCATAATTTCAGATGTCGAGCCGACAAAATCTGCCAATGCGACAACATCGGGAGTACATTCGGGATGCACTAAAATTTCTGCATTAGGATGCTCCAATCGAGCTTTTTGAACATCAAAATCAGAAACACGGGCGTGAATGGGACATCCACCCTGAAGAAGCTTTAAGTTCTTTTCGGGAGCTTGCTTT
The DNA here is from genome assembly GCA_029226065.1 of Clostridiales bacterium. GTDB lineage: Bacteria > Bacillota > Clostridia > UBA1381 > UBA1381 > Ornithomonoglobus. The sequence continues at coordinate 1,227 of JAQXXM010000122.1, read as the reverse complement.
GCTACGTAATCGCCCAGGTTACAATCCGGAATGAAAAGTATATCCTTATTGGGAAGATTTCGGACAATTTTTACAGCTGATGAAGATGTGACGCATACATCACATATTGTTTTCAATTCTGCTGTGGTGTTAATATAAGCTACAACAGTATAGTCTGGATATTGCTTGCGTACAGCTCCAATAAGCTCCTTATCCATTTGTTCAGCCATAGGGCAGCCTGCGGTCGGATTTGCAAGCAGCACCTTTTTGTTGGGGGACAGTATCTTAACGGTTTCCGCCATAAAGCGGACACCGCAGATAATTACTGTACTTTGAGGTACTTCTTTTGCTTTGACACTTAATCCAAATGAGTCACCTGTGAAATCGGCAATTTCTATAATTTCACGAGCTTGATAACTATGAGCAAGAATACATACGTCCTTCTCTTTTTTTAAGCGTAATATTTGTTGCTGTATGTCATGTATCATTACTTATTCACCCCCTTTTCACATTACCTATTGATGTCACAATATTATAGCCTGCCGACTTTACTCTTCTTTCCAGACAGCCGCGGCATTGTGCAGCTTCTTCGCCTGTGCATATTTTGTTCTCATACAAATCATATAGCTTACGCACTTTAACAGGGGAGAGATTAGGCATTACAACGTTTGCTCCTGATTTAAGCCCTAATTCTCTGCCTACGGGGTTGACCGTGCCAAGTGCAGTTGTTGCAGGGATAAGCGCATAAGGGAATATCAGCCGCAAAATTGCAATCAATCGGAGCGTAAGCTCTAAACTTCCGTTATTAAACTCGGCAAAAGGAGTTTGTGCATGATTGATATATGGACCTATCCCAATCATATCAGGCTTTAACTTCTGCAAAAAACGAATATCTGAGATAAGATTTTCTGTTGTCTGATACGGCGAGCCTACCATAAATCCCGAACCCACCTGATAGCCTATATCTTTCAAATCAAATAAACACCGTTTTCTGTTTTTTAGGCTCATACTTTCAGGATGCAATTTTCTGTAATGTTCTTCATCAGCTGTTTCGTGCCGTAACAGATACCGATTTGCTCCTGCGTTAAAGTATGCAAGATAGCTATTTTTCGATTTTTCTCCAATTGACAGAGTTATAGCACAGTCAGGGAACTCTTCTCGGATTTCAGAAACAATTTCACAAATCAGTTTATCACTAAAGAACGGATCTTCTCCTCCCTGCAGAACGAAGGTGCGAAAACCGAGAGA
>JAQXXM010000121.1 GCA_029226065.1 Clostridiales bacterium | reverse complement strand
CACTTTTGTTCTATTATAACACATTCTCCCATATTCTCATAATGGGGGGAATGTTTATGGAATATATTACACCTGCACTGATTATGATTATAATTATCGCAGCACTCTCACGCAAGCGTGCGGTATACAATGACTTTATCGAGGGTGCCGGTGAGGGAATGTCACTATTACGTGATATTTTTCCGCCTCTTGTTGCCATGCTCGTAGCCGCATCAATGATAAAAGCGTCAGGTGCCATGGATATCCTTCTACGGCTTCTCTCTCCCATCTCTCAAAAGCTCGGAATACCAGAGGGTGTTATGCCGCTAATACTTATCCGCCCCGTATCGGGGAGCGGTTCAATAGGCATACTGTCAAATATTTTAAACGAATACGGTGCAGATTCCGTTACAGGCAGAATGGCATCGGTCGTATGCGGCAGTACCGAAACGACATTCTATTGCCTTGCGGTCTACTTTGCAAAAACTCGGGTAAAATCAATTAAACGTGCTTTACCGTCAGCAATTATTGGTGACCTCGTGGGAATATTTGCCGCTGTTTTAGCGTTAAAAATAGTCGGTTTATGACCGATTGCATAGTGAAATTTGTATAAATATTTGTTCTTTTGCCCTCTGTCAGACTTTTTTAAAGAAATTTTAAACAAAATTTGCAATAACACTTGAAAAATTACGCATTTTGGTATACAATATACAATATATTAATGTGCCGTTATTTGGCAATAAAAAAAGGAGATAATGTTATGTACAACAAACTAACAGTAGAAGATGTTGACGTAAAGGGCAAAAGAGTCCTTGTAAGATGCGATTTTAATGTTCCGCTTAACGATAAGCAGGAAATAACAGACGAAAACAGAATAGTAGGCGCTTTGCCGACTATAAACTATCTTATTGAGAACGGCGCAAAGGTTATCCTTTGCTCGCACATGGGTAAGCCTAAGGGTGAGCCTGTTCCCACACTTTCACTTGCACCTGTTGCAAAGAGACTTTCAGAAAAGCTTGGCAAAGAGGTTGTATTTGCCGCTGACGATAACGTTGTAGGCGAAAACGCAAAGGCGGCAGTTGCGGCAATGAAAGAGGGCGACGTTGTTCTTTTAGAGAACACACGTTACAGAAAAGAAGAAACAAAGAACGTTGACGAGTTCTCACAGGAGCTTGCATCACTTGCTGATTTGTTCGTAAACGATGCATTCGGTACAGCTCACAGAGCACACTGCTCAAACGTCGGAGTAAGCGCAATTGTTAAGCCGGCAGTAGCAGGTTACCTTATCGAGAAGGAAATCAAGTTCCTCGGCAATGCCGTAAATACACCCGTAAGACCGCTTGTTGCTATCCTTGGCGGTTCAAAGGTTTCATCAAAGATTTCAGTTATTGAAAATCTTTTGAAGAAGGTTGACAAGCTTATCATCGGCGGAGGTATGGCATACACATTCTTTGCCGCACAGGGCAAGACAACAGGCACATCGCTTCTTGAGCCTGATTTCATTGACTACGCTAAGAAGATGATTGACGAGGCAGGCGACAAGCTTGTTCTTCCCGTAGATACTGTAATAACAGAAGCATTTGACAACGATGCTCCGTCAAAGGTCGTTGAGGGCAATATCCCTGACGGTTGGATGGGACTTGACATTGGCCCTAAGTCAATCGAGCTTTTCAAGAGCGTATTGGCTGATGCAAAGACTGTTGTATGGAACGGTCCTATGGGCGTATTTGAAATGCCTAACTTTGCAAAGGGTACAAATGAAATTGCATCACTTCTTGCTGAACTTGATGCTACAACAATCATTGGCGGCGGCGACAGCGTTGCGGCTGTAAACCAGGCAGGTCTTGGCGACAAGATGACTCACATTTCAACAGGCGGCGGTGCTTCAATGGAATTCTTAGAGGGCAAGGTATTACCTGGTATTGACGCTTTAACAGACAAATAATTTACGAAAGGAATAAAGAAAATGGGTAAATATATAATAGCAGGAAACTGGAAGATGAACAAGCTTCCGTCAGAAACATACGATTACGTTAAGGAAGTTATAGAGGCAACAAAGGGTGCAGAGTGTGAAGTAGTATGCTGTACACCATATGTATGTCTTAGCGAGGCTGTAAGAGCGGCCGAGGGTTCACACGTGTCAATCGGTGCTGAAAATCTGCACTTTGAGGACAAGGGTGCTTTCACAGGCGAAGTATCAGCCGATATGCTTGTTGACCTCGGTGTTAAATACGTTATAATGGGACACAGCGAGAGACGTGAATACAATAACGAAACAGACGAAACTGTAAATCTTAAGGCTAAGAAGGCACTTTCAAAGGGACTTATCCCTATCGTTTGCTGCGGTGAGTCGCTCCAGCAGCGTGAGGCAGGCATTACAATGGACTGGATTGCAATTCAGATAAAGAAAGCATTTGCAGGCATTTCTGCTGATGACGCTAAGAAGGTAGTAGTTGCATACGAGCCTATCTGGGCAATTGGTACAGGTAAAACTGCAACAGATGACCAGGCTGAAGAGGTTTGTGCAGGAATAAGAGCGTTGCTTGCAAGTCTTTATGACGAAGCAACAGCAAAGGAAATCACAATTCAGTACGGCGGCAGTATGAACGCAAAGAATGCCGCAGGCTTACTTGCAAAACCGAATATTGACGGCGGTCTTATCGGCGGTGCATCACTTGTAGCTGCAGACTTTGCAGTTATTACAGGTGCCGCAAAATAAATTACAATCGGGGCGTTACTATGCGCCCCATTAGTATTTGAAAGGATAGATATTATGGCAAAATCACCTATTGCACTAATTATAATGGACGGATACGGCTTAAACCCCGAAACGAAGGGAAATGCTATATATGAGGCAAAAAAACCGTATCTTGACAGATATTTTAAAGAATATCCCAACTCAAAGCTGTCTGCAAGCGGACTTTCAGTGGGTTTGCCTGACGGACAGATGGGAAACAGCGAGGTAGGACATACAAACATCGGTGCAGGCAGAGTTGTATATCAAATGCTTGTAAAGATTACCAAGGATATTGAGGACGGCACGTTTTTCGAGAACGCCGCACTTGTTGACGCTATGAAGTCGGCAAAGGAGAACGGAAAGGCGCTCCACCTTATGGGACTTTTATCAGACGGCGGTGTTCATTCACATCAAAGGCATCTTGTCGGTCTGCTCGAAATGGCACACAGAATGGGATTAGAAAAGGTGTACGTTCATACTTTCCATGACGGACGTGACGTACCTCCTACATCGGGCGTTGATTTTATGTCGGAATTAGTAAGTGATATAGAACGAATAGGCACAGGTAAAATTGCTACCATAAGCGGCAGATACTATGCTATGGATCGTGATAATGCCTGGGACAGAGTGGAAAAAGCATACAATGCTATGGTTTTAGGCGAGGGCAAGGAAGAGAGAGACCCTGTTGAGGCTATAAGAAAGTCTTATGCTGACGGCGTTACAGACGAGTTTATCGTTCCCACAGTAATTGACAAAGAAGGAACTATAAAGGACGGCGACAGCGTTATTATGTTCAACTTCCGTCCCGACCGTGCAAGACAGATTACAAGAACGTTTGTTGATCCTGACTTTAACGGATTTGAACGTAAGAACGGATATTTCAAGCTGAACTTCGTATGTATGGCTCAGTATGATGCCCAGATGCCTAACGTATCAGTTGCATATCCGCCCGAACAGCTCAAAATGACATTCGGCGAGTATATTTCAAAGCTTGGTATGACACAGCTCCGAATTGCAGAGACACAGAAGTACGCACACGTTACATTCTTCTTTAACGGCGGTGAGGAACGTCAATTTGACGGTGAGGACAGAATTTTGATAAAGTCACCTGACGTTGCTACATTTGATATGAAGCCTGAAATGTCGGCACCTGAAGTATGTGATGCGGTTTGCAAGGCTATTGACGAGGACAAGTACGATGTTATTATCCTCAACTACGCTAACTGCGATATGGTTGGTCATACGGGTGTTATGGATGCGGCTATAAAGGCAGTTGAAACTGTCGATGCCTGTGTCGGCAAGATGGTAGATAAACTGCTTGAAAAGGGCGGAAAGGCAATCATAACTGCCGACCACGGTAATGCCGACTGCTTAATCGACCCCGAAACGAACGATGTATTTACCGCTCATACGACTAACCCTGTTCCTATGATTGTAATAGGTGCAGGAGATGTTAAGGTAAAGGACGGCAAGCTGTGTGATTTATGCCCCACAATGCTTGATATGATGGGTATAGATAAGCCTGATGAAATGACAGGTGAAAGCCTTATTTTGAAATAATATAGCTAAAAAAACAGAGATTTTCTCAAAAAAGGGTTGAGAAATCTCTGTTTTTCTGTTATAATCATATATAGGCTAAGAATTATGCCTATAAGAGAAAAACGGAAAAGAGTTGTTATTTTTGAATTCTTTATTGCTTAAAAGCAGAGCTAAAGAAAAGCTTAGCGGTGTGTATTTAAAAACAGTGCTTGGAATGTTGGTGTGTTATATTCCCGAATACATCCTGTCGCAGACTATCGTTTTGTTAACGGTATCCATGCTAAAATCTCAAAGTATCGGAGCTGCTGTTATACCAATTCTCATCACTGCGGTTGTGTCGATTTTTGTGACGGATATATTTGGAGTAGGTTTTTTCCGATCACTTGTTGAACTCAATGACTGTCAAGGCGAAAAAACGTATAATATCAATCTTGTACTGTCAGGGTTTGGCAAAAACTATATAAATATTTTAAAATCGACTTTTTTACGCAGACTATATATGTTTGGCTGGTTTGGGTTGATGATGCTGCCTATGATTTTAGCTGTCGGCATAATTGCATTTTTGTCTGCAACTCCTGCCGTATCAGGGCTTATAAGCTTAATTGGTCAGGCGGCGCAAAGTCCTACACCTACCATGGCGGAAAATATAGTTAATTATATTGCAGAAAACTGTATATATGTAACATATATCATTGGCGGTGCATCAATACTGTCAACCGTACTCTTGATACCTGCTATAAGAAAATCATACGAGTACCAGGCAATACCTATGATTTTGGCGGAGCATCCCGATTTAAAACCTGATGATGTATTTAAAACCACAAAAGAGATAATGTGCGGTTACAGAATGAAATACTTTTTAGTTGAGCTTTCGTTTATCGGTATACTGATACTTATACAGATTGCCGCAGCATTAGTGCCAAATACGATAATAACATATATTCTAATGGCACTTGCTGTACCATATATGCAGATGACATTCCTCCAGTTCTATTTCTGGAGAACACGCAGAAACGAAGCAGATGTCATTGAAGTTGTAATAAATAACGAATAAATTTGAAAGGAATGTTATATATGAAATTAGAAACACTATGCGTACAAGAGGGATACACACCGAAAAACGGCGAACCAAGAGTTCTGCCAATATGTCAAAGCACTACTTTTAAGTACGATTCATCAGACTATATGGGAAAGCTTTTCGACCTTGAGGAGTCAGGCTTTTTCTACACTCGTCTTGCTAACCCCACATCAAACGCAGTCGAAAAGAAAATAGCCGCACTTGAGGGCGGTGTTGGTGCTATGATGACATCGTCAGGACAGGCGGCAACGATGGCGGCTATTATGAATATAGCAAATGCCGGTGATAACGTAGTATGTTCTGCCACAGTATACGGCGGTACATTTAACTTGCTCGCTGTTACTCTTGAAAGATACGGTATTTCGACAACGTTTGTCGATCCTGACGCAAGTCTGGAGGAGCTGCAAAAGGCCGTTCAGCCAAACACAAAGGCTGTACTTGGCGAGACTATTTCAAACCCTGCTCTGGTTGTACTCGATATTGAAAAGTTTGCAGAGCTTGCACATTCAAACGGTATTCCGCTTATAGTAGACAATACCTTTGCAACACCTGTTTTGTGCCGTCCCTTTGAGTTTGGTGCAGATATAGTAATTCACTCCACATCAAAGTATCTTGACGGACACGCTTGTGCATTGGGCGGAATAATTGTAGACAGCGGTAATTTCGACTGGGCGGCAAGCGGCAAGTTCCCCGGTCTTACAACGCCTGATGAGTCATACCACGGTATTGTTTATACGGAATATTTTGGCAAGAGCGCATATATCAGCAAGGCACTTGTTCAGCTTATGCGTGATATGGGTATGACACCCGCTCCGATGAATGCGTTTTTATTGAACCTCGGTACGGAGACACTCCATTTGAGAATGCCTCAACACAGCAACAACGCATTAAAGGTTGCAGAGTTCTTAGAGAATGACGACAGAATTTCGTGGGTAAACTATCCTGGACTGAAATCAAATAAATATTACCCCTTAGTAGAGAAGTATCTGCCAAACGGTGCAAGCGGTGTTGTATCATTCGGTGTCAAGGGCGGACGAGAGGCGGCTGTAAAGTTCCTTGACAGCCTTAAAATTGCCGCAATCGTAACTCACGTTGCCGATGCAAGAACGTGTGCACTGCACCCTGCAAGTTCAACGCACCGTCAGCTTACGGACCAACAATTAGAGGAATGTGGTGTAGGTGCTGACCTCGTAAGATTTAGTGTAGGTATCGAGAATGCAGACGATATTATAGAGGATATAAACCAGGCTTTAGATAAAGCAGGTAGATAAAGTTGGAGTTACTATGAAAATATCAATAATAGGATTAGGATTAATCGGCGGCTCAATGGCACGTCGTTTAAGAGGGTTTCACGATTGCACAATCGGAGCATATAACAGAACACGGGAGAGTCTTGACCTTGCTTTGGCAGACGGAGTTATAGATGAAGCATACGACAGCCCGGCTGATGCAATGGATGGTGCAGACCTTATCATTATGTGTCTTTATCCTCAATTGAATGTGGATTTTGTACGTGATAACCTTGACCACATAAAGTCGGGAGCAGTGATAACGGACGTTACAGGCGTTAAGGGCTATATCATAAATGAAATGAGGAAAATTCTGCCTGATACCGTTGATTTTATAGGCGGCCACCCAATGGCAGGAAGAGAGGTCGGCGGATATAAAAGCTCAACCGATACGCTGTTTGACAATGCACCGTATATAATAACACCCGACAAGACAAACAGCCCCGAAAACATTCAGCTTATCCGTGATATGGCAAAGTATATAGGATGCCGTACGGTTGTTACAACAACGCCCGACGAGCATGATTCTATGATTGCATATACATCACAGCTTATGCACGTTGTTGCAGTCGCATTATGCGAAAATCCGCTCCTTGAAAGGAGCAGTTCCTTTGCAGGCGGAAGCTTACAGGACTGCACAAGAATAGCCGTCATAAACGAGAAAATGTGGAGTGAGCTGTTCGTGGAAAATAAAGAACATCTCGCCCACCGCATAACGGAGTTCCAGGACTGTCTTGAGCGTATCAAACAGGCTACGTTAAATGGTGACAGAGCAACTCTTGAGGATATTATGAAGCGTGCAACAGAGCAAAAGCTGAAATGGCTTACTAAATAAAGGAGGTAGACTGATGCCAAGAAACGAAAAAGAAACGGAAGGCTTATCCCTTTTAGGCAATAAAAAGACAGTATATAAGGATACATACGCTCCTGAGGTGCTTGAAACGTTCATAAACAAGCATCCCGACAACGATTACATGGTTACCTTTAACTGTCCGGAGTTTACGAGTCTTTGCCCTATTACAGGTCAGCCTGATTTTGCGGAGATTAAGATAAACTATATACCCGACATTAAAATGGTCGAGTCAAAATCATTGAAGCTGTATTTGTTCAGCTTTAGAAATCAGGGTGATTTCCACGAGGATTGCGTAAACATAATTATGAAAGATCTTGTTAAGCTTATGGAGCCGAAATACCTTGAGGTTAAAGGTATTTTTACCCCAAGAGGCGGTATATCAATACACCCTTTTGCAAACTACGGCAAAAAGGGCACAAAATACGAAAAGCTGGCAGAGGAACGTCTGTTTTCCTCATTGCCTGTAATATGATTAACGGAGTAAATATATGAGAAAAGCATTAGTGATTTTATCAGGCGGACAGGACAGCACAACGTGCCTGTTCTGGGCGATAAATAAATATGGGAAGGAAAACGTATCAGCAATTGGGTTTGATTACGGTCAAAGACACAAAAAGGAGCTTCAATGTGCTATGGATATATGCCACGATGCAGGCGTGGATTATGAAGTGATTTCTACGCCCATAATCAATGAGCTTAGTGCAAACTCGCTGACACGTGCCGATATCGAAGTGGAGGAAACGAAGCCCGAGGGTGCGCCCCCGAACACATTAGTCGAGGGCAGAAACCTGCTGTTTATTTCATATTCGGCAATTTACGCTAAAACTCACGGCATAACAGACCTTGTAACGGGCGTATGCGAAACAGATTTTTCAGGCTATCCCGACTGTCGTGACGTGTTTGTCAAATCCCTTAATGTCACCCTTAATCTGGCAATGGATTACCAGTTTGTAATCCACACACCCCTTATGTGGCTTGATAAGTCGCAAACATGGGAGCTTGCCGATGATTTGGGAGTGTTAGATATCGTGTACAACAAGACCTTGACTTGTTATAACGGCGAAATGGGTGAAGGCTGCGGTCATTGCCCCGCATGCTATTTAAGGAACAGAGGCTACAAACAATATATGGAGAGAAAGAAATGTACGAAGTAAAGAAACGAATTGAAGTGTCTGCGGCACATAAGCTTGATTTGAGCTACAAATCAAAGTGCACCCAGCTTCACGGCCATAACTGGATAATTGACGTATATTTGCGTTCTGAGACGCTTAATGATGACGGAATGGTAATGGATTTTACCCATATCAAAAAAGTAATACAGGACAAATTTGACCACAAGGTTATAAATGACGTTGTGGACTTCAATCCCACAGCAGAAAATCTTGCAAAGTATATATGTGACAGCTTAGGAACAAACTGTTTCAGAGTGGACGTTCAGGAGAGTATCGACAATATTGCAAGCTATATAAGATAACGAAGGAGACATATATTATGCTGATTTCAGAGATATTTGACAGTATTGACGGCGAGGGAATACGTGCAGGCAAGCTCTGTACTTTTATTCGTGTGTTCGGCTGCAATCTGCGTTGCTCATACTGTGATTCTATGTATGCAGTTGATGCAAAATGCAGTGATATTCCGCCTCGTGAAATGAGCGTAAATGAAATCCTTTCGTATGTAAATCGCAACTATAAGCGTGTAACGCTTACAGGCGGGGAACCGCTCCTGTTCCCCGAATCTGTCAGACTCGTAAACAGACTTTGCGAAATGGGCTATGAGGTAAATATTGAAACAAACGGCTCTTGTGATATTGTCGCATTCCGCGATATGATTGAATATAAGGAAAACTTGTTTTTTACCATTGATTTCAAGCTTCCCTCCAGCAGAGAAATGTACAGTATGCGCATTTCTAATTTTGACAGCCTGCAAAAAAACGATGTTTTAAAGCTTGTTATAGGCTCTGAGGAGGATTTGTCTGTAGCCATCGGCTTAGCACGTGATACAGTAGCAAAATACGGCGATAATGCTCCGCATATTTTTGTAGGAGTAGTATACGGAGATTACGAGCTTGCCGATGTTATTGACGAGTTTATGAAAGATTCATCACTCAAAGACGTACAATTCCAAATCCAAATGCATAAAATAATATGGGACCCCAATATGCGCGGCGTGTGAACAAAAAATAGCAAGAATTTTTGAAAAAAGTCTTGACAATATGCCAATAATCAGGTATAATATTGATTAGTGTTGATTTAGGGGTGTAGCTCAGTTGGTAGAGCATCGGTCTCCAAAACCGAGTGCCCAAGGTTCGAGTCCTTGTACCCCTGCCAAATCTGAACCGTAATTTTGATACAAAATTGCGGTTCTGTTTTTTGCCCGAGAACACCGTAATATCGGTATTTTCGCAAAAAGAAAAGTTTCTGAGTAAATGGTATCTTGCTAAAATCAGAGCATTTTCAGCAACCGCACACAAATTCCGTTCACTCCGAAACTTTTCCTCGAAAAATAATGCACCGATTTTGCCTCTTTTTTAGGTCAAAAGCGGTGCATTATTTGTAGTTTATCTAACTCCTTTTGTGCTGTAACTTTTGTAAATCTCCGATCATGCTTTATTTAAATTACGCATCTTTTGACATTTCGTGAACATCAATAGATAAATAATCTTCTGTATTGATAAGATTACTACCCAAGTTTGATTCAGGCTCGGGTAGCATTTCGGCTAAAGCCAAATTACCCCA
>JAQXXM010000120.1 GCA_029226065.1 Clostridiales bacterium | reverse complement strand
TTTCTGCCAGAACGCAGTAGTTGCAGCAGATGTGATTGTGATACCACGCTCCTGCTCCTGCGCCATCCAGTCCATTGTACCTGCACCGTCATGTGTTTCACCCATCTTGTGAATTTTACCGGTGTAGTATAGTATTCTTTCTGTGGTTGTTGTCTTACCGGCATCAATGTGCGCCATGATACCGATATTTCTTGTATTTTCCAATGAAACTTCTCTAGCCATTCTGATAATTTCCTCCTTTCAGTAAAAATACTGTAAAAATTACCAACGATAGTGTGCGAATGCCTTGTTAGCCTCAGCCATCTTATGAGTATCTTCTCTCTTCTTAACTGAGTTTCCTGCACCGTTGATAGCATCCATGATTTCGTTTGCAAGTCTTTCCTTCATGGTCTTTTCGTTTCTTTCTCTTGAGTAGCGTGTAAGCCATCTTAAGCCCAATGTCTGACGTCTCTCGGGACGAACCTCCATCGGTACCTGGTATGTGGCACCACCTACACGTCTTGCCTTTACTTCAAGAACCGGCATAATGTTATCCATTGCCTCTTTGAATGCTTCAAGCGCATCCTTGCCGGTCTTTTCGTTTACGATTTCAAATGCGTCGTATACGATTTTCTGAGCAACACCCTTCTTACCGTCAAGCATGATGTTGTTTATAAGCTTTGTTACAATAACGTCATTGTAAATCGGATCGGGCAAAACTTCTCTTTTTGCTGTAAAACCTCTTCTTGGCACTTTACTTCCCTCCTTCATAGTATGTGCGGATTATGTCCGCAGTTTCATGATTATCACAGGTACTCTGAATTTAGTATTTCAAAATTCCGTATTGGTGCAAGCCGAATATATCAATAAATAACTCGTTTATGCACTATGTGATATAATTTTTAAGGCATTATTTCTTAGCTGCCTTAGGCTTCTTTGCACCATACTTGGATCTTGACTGCAAACGGCCGTTTACGCCCTGAGCATCAAGTGTTCCTCTTATGATGTGGTATCTTGTACCCGGAAGATCACGTACACGTCCTCCTCTGATAAGAACAACGCTGTGCTCCTGAAGGTTGTGTCCGATACCCGGAATATAAGCTGTTACTTCTATGCCGTTTGTAAGACGAACTCTGGCAATCTTTCTAAGTGCTGAGTTAGGCTTCTTCGGTGTAGCAGTTCTTACAGCTGTACATACGCCACGCTTCTGGGGCGATGCCTTATCCGTAGTCTTCTTCTTCAAAGAATTCAAGCTCTTGTTAAGTGCGGGAGCTGTTGATTTTTTCTTTGATGTTTTTCTTCCGATTTTAACCAACTGATTAAATGTAGGCATTATCGAGTTACTCCTTTCTTTTATTTATACAGTCTCTGCAGCGCAGGCAGCTTTTACAGCTATGCCGCACATTCTTCCGAGTTCCGCGCGGGTTTGTATGCGCGTAACGGCTAAACCTTGCTCGTTTGCAAGCTCGATTATGGGATTAATGATTTTGGCATCACTGTCGGAGGCAATATATAATTTTGATACTTTTCTCGATAACACAGCGTTTCTAACCTGCTTTGCGCCGATTATATACTGTTTTTTCGTAAAAGACCCGAACATATTCTTGTCCTCCTAAAAATTGTATTGCCGCCACAATGCGTCAACCTATAATATTCTATACTACTTTAGTGAAAATGTCAAGTATTTTCTTTGTATTTTAAAGACTGTATAAATGCCGATTTTACGGTGTTTTATTGGCTTTCTTTTGTGTATTTTTACCTAATGATTTTTTACGATTACATTAACTTGTGTGTTTGAATTTTGTAACCACAGAATATAGTATAATAATAGTATTTTACTGTCATTGCAGAATTATTAATAAAAATATAAACAATGAGAAATAATAGTGGTGAAACAATGTGTTTCATAAAAAAATATGGAGGAAATACTATGAAAAGCTTTAAAACTGTACTTTTTGGTGCGTTGTGCGTTATGATGCTTTCAGGCTGTGGTGCACAGGAAAACTACGACAATACCGCCGCAACACATACGCCCGATGCAACACATGGTACTGAAATGAAAAACAATAACGACAACAACAGCGTTCGTGACGATGCGGGTAATATCATCGACGATGCCGGTAATGTTGTTGAGGATGCAGGAGATGCAGTAGGCGGTGCCGTAAAAGATGTCGGCGATGCTGTAAAGGATTAATGAAAGAAAGGAGGCTGTTGCATTAACAGCCCCTCTTTTTGTGTAATCCATTCATCTGTTATTTTTTAATTAAAGAAATATTTTCTGAATATATATGTAGGAGTACAGCTCCATGCATGGCAATAGCTGTTTACAATACTTGAACCGTATGGGGACTCTTTTTTGTTTTTCGGGTTATACAGCTCCCAGAAGGTGTCTGCTCCGTCGTGTACCATTTCGCCCCAATATGATTTAATATACTCCATTGCCTCATCTTTCTTACCACATTCGATAAATGCCATAACAAAATTGTGGTACATATATGGTGTTACCATATTCATTTCGGGATCAAGCTCCACAAGTCGCTTTAATAAATCATAGTTTGTTTCCGTATCAAACACGCCTGCCAATATCATCCACACCTGTGATGCATAAGAAATCTGTTTTTCACTGCCGCTTACAAAGAATTTTTGTTCTTTATCCCACAAAATTTCTTTTGCCGCACTAACAACATCACCAAGCTTTTGTTCAAGATACGATATGTCTTTACCAAGCAGTTTGCCAAGCTCTATACCACACTTTAAACTATATATTAATACTGCCTGTGCTCCCGCCTGTTTATTCAGTCCGTCCTTCCAGTCAAGAAAGCACCAAAACGCCGCACCACGATCTATTACGATATTGTTTTCGTCCAATCCGCTAATGCCAACTTCAAGCTGATTGTATGCTACCTCCCATAAGTCAAGTGCAGTTTCCATATCGTTGCTTTCTTTTAAATAGTCGAGTAAAATCGGCACAAAAAACAGTGCATAATCATATAAATATATGTTATCAGCAATATTTTTTGGCTCTGTAAACATACATGCTCCCACTGCTCCGCTTTCTAATCTCGCTCCGGCAAAGAGATACAGACACCGCTTTACAAGGTCATAATTTTTAAATGTTTTATAATTTGCAAGTGCCTCTAACCTTAAATCGCCTATCCACAAACGCCTGTCACGCTTTGGTCCGTCCTCAAAAACATCCTGCATACAGTCCTCAAGAGTTTTTATGCTCACTCGGTCAATTTGTCTTATCAGCTCATCATCTGTATCTAATTCTTTTATATTTTTTTCGTCCGCAGATGTCACTGACTCAAATTCAACTTTGTCTATGACAGCCTTATAATGTCCGGAGGTATCTATAACTGTTATTTCAAGAAAACGCATTGCATATCTTCTCGGCATCCTCACTACAGCCGGCAGAACATCAACATGCAACCATTCCTCTTGAACCCACGAACGGCTCAATCCTATGTTATAATCATCAGAGCTTTCCGTAATTTCTGTTGCATTTTCGCCAAACTTCAGTTTTATAAATAGCGGCGCATCAGGTGGCCCTCCTGCGTATGAAATATGAAGTGTCACATATCCGACATAGTGGTTAGCGAAATCAAGGCACACCCTGCTTCCCCTTCCCATATACATATCACTGAGCGTAGAAATATCGGTCTCTTTAACAATTTCACCCATTCCCTCGTTGTTTTTTTCTATCTCTACAATACTTTTAGGTGTTCGGATTTTTCGCAATAAGACAGGCTTTAATGCATCTGCTTTATCGTAATAGTAATCACTTTCCAATCTAATATTTTTCACGGTTTGTCCTCCTTATACTGCTACAAACAGAGAATTTACAACATTTCTGATTTTATTCTATCACACAATCCAAGCATTGTCAATAATTGAAGATTATAAATCAGTCTTGTTGCCCACAGGAGCGATGCAGCATATTTGGTGCGTTTAGTGAATACGGATGCAAAACTGCATACTGTACAAACCAAAAGAGGAAAACCCATTCTCTGAGTTTTCCTCTTTCATAAGTCGTTTTATTTAATTGCCTCGTTTGGCACTTCCTCACCGTTTATGGTGATGTTGATGTCCTTATACATACTCATACCTGTACCTGCCGGTATAAGCTTACCGATAATTACATTCTCCTTTAAGCCCATAAGCGGATCGACTTTGCCCTTGATAGCGGCGTCTGTCAATACCTTTGTTGTCTCCTGGAATGATGCGGCAGACAGGAACGATTCAGTTGCAAGAGATGCCTTTGTGATACCCAAAAGTACGGGCGATGCCTCTGCCTCTTTTCCGTTCTTGGCTGCTGCTGCCTCGTTCTCGTCCTCAAACTCCAGTCTATCGGTCAATGAACCGATAAGAAGATTTGTATCTCCTGCGTCCTCAATTCTTACCTTACGCAGCATCTGACGTGTTATAACCTCAACGTGCTTATCGTTAATATCAACACCCTGCATACGGTATGTTCTCTGTACTTCACGTGTGATATACATCTGAACTGCATCAGGACCGTTAATTCTCAATATATCGTTGGGGTTGACAGATCCGGCTGTTATCTCGCCGCCCTTTTCTACGTGGTCACCGTCACGAAGCTTGATAGTTGCTCCGTAGGGGATTGCGTATGTTCTGCTCTCGCCGTCAGCATCGTTTGTGATGATTACTTCACGCTTCTGCTTGGAGTCGTTTATCTTTACGTCACCCTCGATTTCACTGATGATAGCGACACCCTTAGGCTTTCTCGCCTCGAAAAGCTCCTCGATACGGGGAAGACCCTGCGTAATATCACTGCCCGATGCAACACCGCCAGCGTGGAACGTTCTCATTGTAAGCTGTGTACCCGGCTCACCGATTGACTGTGCCGCAATGATACCTACTACTTCACCAATATTTACAAGTGTACCTGTTGCAAGGTTCTTGCCGTAACACTTAGCACATACGCCAATCTTTGACTTACATGTTAATACGGAACGGATTTTAACCTTTGAGATACCTGCTTTTACTATCTTATCTGCCTGACGGAGGCTTATCATTTCGCCCGCCTTTACGATTACATCGCCTGTTTCGGGATTAACAACGTCCTCCCACGAAATTCTGCCCTCGATACGGTCGAACAACGGCTCAATTATTTCCGCACCGTCACGAATATCCTCGATTTCTGCGTACTTCGTAGTACCACAGTCAATCTCACGTACAATAACGTCCTGAGCAACGTCAACAAGTCGTCTTGTAAGATAACCTGAATCGGCAGTTCTAAGAGCTGTATCTGTAAGACCTTTTCTTGCACCGTGTGATGATACGAAGTACTCAAGTACGTTCAGACCTTCACGGAAGTTAGCTCTGATAGGAATTTCGACTGTTCTACCCTGTGTATCTGCCATAAGACCACGCATAGCAGCAAGCTGTCTTATCTGGTTGGTCGAACCACGGGCTCCTGAGTCTGCCATCATGTAGATGGGGTTGAACTCACCCAGATGCTCAAGCATGGCATCTGTTACCTGGCTTGATGCATCAGCCCATATCTTGATTACCTGCTCATAACGTTCCTCGTTATTTAATAAACCGAAACGGTATTTTGCCGTAATTGCCTCAACCTGCTTTTCTGCCTCGGCAAGAATGTCTTTCTTTGCCTCCGGTACGTTGATGTCGGAAACCGAAACAGTCAATGCACCTATAGTTGAGTATTTATAACCTGTCGACTTGATATTATCAAGCATTTCGGCTGTTACCGAAACACCGTGAACATCTATACATTTACCGATAATATTACCTAACTGCGACTTCTTAACTATGAAATCAATCTCGTAATCAAGAGCGTTGTCCTTAACAGTTCTGTCAACAAATCCCAAGTCCTGAGGAATGTTGTTATTGAATATTATTCGTCCTGCTGTAATATCAACAAGCTTTGATACTGTCTCTTCGCCTACCTGCATTGTACGTCTTACGCTTATACGCTCGTGAAGCGTTATTACGCCGTTTGTATATGCCAATAGTGCTTCTTCTGCTGAAAGGAACGATTTTTTCGTAACCTTCTTTGCAAGTGTTAAGAAGTTCTGTACTGATACAGTTACAGGTTTTTTCTCCGTTGCAACCGTTATGGGGTTGACATTTCCTATCTTTGTTTCGTTCAGCTTAACCTTTTCAAGTGTCAAAACGTATTCAAACGCCTGCTGCCATGATGAGAATGTCTCAATTACTGCGTTCTCATCAACAACCTCGGGAGTTTCCTCTGAATTTGCAAGCAAGTCTGTAAATGCCGCCTGTTTTGTATCGTCATTAAGGATTGTTTCGTATATCTTCTTATAGTCCTCACATACGATTGTAAGGTAGTATGATCCCAACAGCATATCCTGTGACGGAACAGCCACAGGGTGACCGTCCTGCGGTTTTAAAAGGTTGTTTGCAGAAAGCATCAAAAATCTTGCCTCTGCCTGAGCTTCAG
>JAQXXM010000119.1 GCA_029226065.1 Clostridiales bacterium | reverse complement strand
CTGAAGATAAGTACCGATTTCTTATTTTGATTAAATCTGAAACAGAACAAGGTATATTTCTTGAAAGCGTTTTTAAAAACAAAACGCACAGGAGAATTTATATCAAATTAGCTCTACATAAAGATAAAAAAGCATATATTGTATCGTGCCATTATTGCGATAGAGTATATAAGCAGTACGAAAAGAAAACACCCGAGACGTTAGTTGAAGGTTACATAGAAAATACAGAAAGAAATGTCGTATTACGGTGGTTTAATTCGCAGTTTATTTGCGATTTTAATGCAGTGCTGTATGTATCACCTGATGACATTCAGATTAATAAAAATAGAGCTATATGCGGAAACATTTAATTTTTCGGAGGTTTATCATGGTAAGAAAATCAGAATCAATAAATAGAAAGCCATTAGGCGAAGAAGTAATCACTTTTACTGATAGAAAAGGCAGAGAAAAAGAAGTTACAGTTCTTAATTCAGTTATATTCACAGATAAAGAGAAACGTGAGCTTGAAGATAGAATTGTTGACGAACTCTATAACATTTTTACAGGAAAGGTAGGCTAAAATATCAGGGTGAATTTTAATTTCACCCTGACACCAATCCACTAAGGAGGTACAAAGTATGAATAAGAAGATAACAATATATAGCAGACAATCTCACTATAAAGAAGGTAGCGTGAGCCACGAAACACAGCAGGAACTTTGTAAAAAGAAGATTGAAATTATGGGGTTAGATGTAACCAACGTTGTTATATATGAAGAAGCTAAAAACAAGAGTGGTGCAACACTTGAACGACCAAAAATACAAGAGCTCATTTCTGATATAAAAAAAGGCAAGGTTTCGATGGTTGTTGCCTATCGATTTGATAGATTGAGCCGTTCTCTTGTACAGTTTGCAGAGCTCATGAAGCTTTTTAAGGATTACAATGTGTCATTTGTAACTGTACAGGACAGCATTGATACGACGACACCTATGGGTGAAATGCTTGTAAAAATATTAGTTTTGTTTGCGGAATTTGAGCGTGAATCTACCATTATGCGTGTGCGAGACGCTTATATAAACAAGGCTAAACAAGGGCATTATATGGGAGGAAGAAAGCCATACGGATTTGAATTGGTTGAAACCATTAAAAATGTTAAATCTTCAAAGAAACTAGAGCCTGTAAAAAGCGAGTTAGAACAAATTGTTGAATTATATAATACATATGCAACTGAAGGCTTTTCGTTGAGAACTGTGTTGAAGCATATGCTGAGTAAAGATATGCAGTCGTTGCAAGGTAAAGAGTGGACTACGGCAAAGATAAGTAACATTCTTAGAAATGTTATTTACGTAAAAGCAGATAAAGATATCTACGATTATCTTGTGGCAAGAGGAGTGAATTTCCCTGACGACCTGACGGCAGACGATTTTAACGGCGAAAAAGGGCTTCAACTTTATACAATTAAAAATCTCGGAAAAGACCTTGGAACAGATTCGGATGAGCTTGTTGTAATGATGGATCATCAGGGGGTTATTGACAGCGATGTTTGGCTTAAGTGTCAGAAGAAATTAGAAGAGAACAATCAGATTGGAAATGCAGTCAGTAACAAGATTTCATGGTTGGGCGGTAAAGTATTCTGTGGAAGATGCGGACACCGTATGACTACAATCAAAGGTAAGCCCACAAAAGACGGAACGGTCACAACTTATTTTAATTGCATTGGAAGAAGCGAAAAACAAAACTGTAAAGGACCTGGAGCTACGGTTTATATAAATGAACTTGAAAAAACGGTTGCCAAATCTATAACACTGAAGTTAAAATCATTAAAAACAGAAAGAAGAGTGCTGTCTGACGAAAATCAATATGCTGTAAATGATTGTAAGAGAAAAATAAAAAGTATCATGGAGCAAGAAGATAAATTTCTTGAGCTTATGATGAATGGTGATTTTAACGACTTTGCTATTAAAAAGTTTAATGAGAAAATTGCTGAGCTTGGAAAAGAAAGAGAATTACTCCAACAACAAATAGACGACATTATGGCAAAAGACGACATATTAACTCAAAGTATTGACCTTGCTGAGAAATGGCGTAAAGCTGGATTCCAAACTCGCAAAACAGTGCTAAATGCTCTTGTTGAGTCCATTCTGATACATAAAGACGGACAGCCTGAAATCATTTGGAAAATATAAGTTTAAACCGCTATAGACCTTGTGTTTATGGCGGTTTTGAGTGTTTTATGTAGAGGTTTGTCGAAACATAATTCACTTAAATTGTTAACTTTGGGTCACCAAATCTTTGGAAATGCACTACTTCACGCTGGCGAAGGAACTTGATTACTTCGTTTACATCGGGATCGTCTGACAGGCGGAGTATATTGTCATACACTGCTCGTGCCTTTTGCTCTGCTGCAAGGTCCTCAAACAGATTTGTTATAGCATCACCTGTGACTGCAATTGATGCCGCATTAAATGGTGAACCCTGCGTGTTTTGGGGATATACCGATGCACCGTTATCTGCGTAATATTCCCAACTGCCCATCTTCATCCAATCCTCGGCACACTCACCGTCAGAAAGCTGTTTTACGAGCGTACCAACCATCTCAAGGTGACCCAATTCCTCAACGCCGATATCCGTCAGCAGACCTTTAGTTACATCATCGGGCATAGTGTAGCGCTGTGACAAATACCTAAGCGATGCTCCCAGCTCTCCATTAGGTCCGCCGTACTGAGTTGCAACTATGTTTGCAAGTCTTGTATTTTTTGTCTTGATGTTTACGGGAAACTCAAGAAACTTGTTATATGAAAACATTATTTATTCGCCTCCCTTTCCCACGGCCATGGTGAATCAATCCACTTAAAGCTGCTAAATCCCGCTGCATTGTATGCCTCAAGCGGTCCATGCTCTCTTTCATACTCTTTCTTTAACATTTTTAGTTTTTCTACAAGGTCACGAAACATCGCAAATGCCTTTTTGTCCTTTGGGTGTGTGTCAAGGTACAAAAGCAAATCGTATGCAGCGAAATTGCATTTCTGTATTTCATATAAATGATCCTGTTTAGTCATTGTTTGTACCTCCCCACCTTTTACAGATTTTTCCGTATTCACATATATCTAAAGCAAGCTCGGGAAAAACCGTACCGTTTTTGATTGCCGCATTGCAATCGTATACGCATGACAGTTCCTGTACAGGTACATAGCCGTAGCCGATACAGCCGCATTTTGGATACGGACACTCGTTCATATCGTACATATCGTAATTGTTTTGTTCCATAAAATTTCTATTGCCTTTCTGCCCACAAACAGCCATTAAAAAGCTCAACTATTCTTGCCTGTGGGCTGACAAAACGTTAAGCTGAAATTGCCAATATGCGTTTGACACTACAAACGCACAGACAATTAAGTTACCGTGATTTTCACGTTAATTTTGTACTATATACTATGCAACAAACAACAACTTTGTTATAGACAAGTGTAGCACAAAAAAATCCGCATCGTTTGCGGATTTTTTTGTGTCCTTGAACTGTTCAGCCAAATTATTTCGCCATTTATGCATTATAATTCGCTCAATATCCCATAGTCGGCATATTCAAAAATGCGTGCATTCTTATCGGGATTTATTGCAATTACCACATCTGCGCCCTCAATTGCACACGTATGATGAACTGCACCCGATATACCTACTGCAATATATACTTTAGGACTTACCATTTTGCCTGTCAGCCCTATCTGATGCTCGTACGGAGCCATACCGGTATCAACAAGACCACGTGATGCTGCCAGTTCTGCATTAAGCTCCTGTGCCAGACTGCAAAGCTTATCGTAGCTGTCTCTGACACCTTTTCCGCCCGAAACAATAACCTCGGTTGATTCGTTTTCAGTTCTGACAGTTGCCATTTGCGGTGATGTGATACATTTTATCTTTGCCGTAATGTCGCCGCCCTTTGCAGGTCGGTACATTATCAGTTTTTCACCGTCTGCTTCAAGCGAGGTACAATCTGCACATAAGCCTGTGTCGAGCATTGCGGCAACGATGGGAGCATTTTTTCTGCCCTCCGTATCAGCATTCCATAGTATAACTGACGGTTTTTGAACTCTTGCCATTTCGGCAATCTTTTCAGGCTTCGTTTCCGTTATCAGTACAACATCGTCAGCGATTTCCTGTGCTTTAGGCAAAACCTTTTCACCTATTGCCCATACGGATTTAAGCTTTTCTTTTGACAGCGATTGCTCTGTCTTTTGAAAATCCTGTTCTCGCAAGCTTTTCACCAGTGGAATAAGCTCTGACATATTTATAAACTGACATTTACGTTTCCCAGAACGTGACTGAAAAGTTTTTAAAACTCTCGTTGGAGATCCGTCAAGGCCACATTTTGATACGTCACAGCATATTTTCGTATTATCCCATACTGCCACCTCGCCAAGCTTTGAAAATATACTTGGCAAACGCAAATAATACCCACGCTCAATTGTGACAACAGACGGCGTCTTTATCTTTACTTCGCCTAAACGTGTCTTTGCGTTGAGTTCTTTATCAAGCGTTATAACATTCGTTACAACATCAACACCCAATTTAGCACTGAGCATAGGCCCTACCTGGGCGGTGTCACCGTCAACGCTTTGTCTTCCGCATAAAATTAAATCGTAGTCGAGTTTCTTTATAGTCTCGGACAAAATATATGCTGTTGCCAATGTATCTGAACCCGCATACAATTTATCGGAGATTAGTATGACTTTTGCACCTAAACGTGTCAAAGACTGTAGCACCGATTCTGCGGACTTTGGTCCCATAGATACAACCGTAACATCGTCACTAAGCGATAATGCACACTCCAATGCACTCTCATCAAATGGGTTTATCTCACCGTTTATAACCTTAACACAAACTATAAGCTTCATCATTATATATTATCTCCATAGCCTTCTGCGCAGCCTTGTATTTTTTAAACAGCGTTTCGTATTTTTTTGTATTTTCAATATCAGGTACAGTTTTTGATACTGTTTCATTGCATTGCTCCACTGCCTTTTCGGGAGTTTGGAATATGCCGACTGCAACACCTGCAAGCATTGCACTGCCCAGTGAAGAATCGGAATATTTCTTTTCAATGAATGTCATTCCCAACGCATCAGATACAATCTGCCGCCACAACGGGCTTTTTCCGCCGCCACCTATTATTACTGCCTCGCTATCGTGAGGTATTCCCAACTCCTCAAGTGCAATACGGCAGTCCAGCATACTCATAGCCACACCCTCTAATACTGCACGTGTAAAGTGTGCCTTTGTATGTGATGCACGTACACCGATAAAATCTGCACAAAGTTTCGGGTTAGCATACGGAGTCAATTCGCCGTTTAGGTATGGATGGAACACAAGTCCATCAGCACCAACGGAAATTTTTGACGCACCATCGTCCAATGCCTTATAATCCTCACCAAATGTATCTCTATACCATCTGTATGATGCGGCACAGGATTTTGTAGCCGTACCCGGGTAGTATAGGCCGTCTATTACGTGAGAATAGTTTATAATATTCGTATCAGGGTACGGCTTATCCGTAACAACGCAAATCCTGCCGGCTGTGGCAAGCTTCAGCGTCATTTGACCTTTTTTCACAGCACCCGATGCAAAGACCTCCATTACAGTGTCTGTCGTACCGCACAAAACAGGAGTGTCCTTTGCAAGACCTGTTATCTCTGATGCTTCAGCTGTAATACTGCCGACGATATCTGTCGGCTTTACAAGCGTTGGCAACATTGATATATCAATATCCAATATGCCGCACAAATCCTTACTCCAGTCCATGGTGTTGAAGTCAAAGAGCATACTGCCCTCTGCTTCAATAAAGTCGGTTACATAATCGCCTGTCAGCTTATGACGCACGTAGTCTTTTGCAAAAACGATTTTTCTTACTTTTGACCAAGTTTCAGGCTCGTTATTTTTTACCCATAACAGTTCAGGCAATGTCCATATTGTATCAGGGGTATGAAGCACCTGTGATTTTATTATATCCAAATAGTTATCCTTCAGATATTTAACCTCGTCCGTACTGCGTGTATCTGTCCAGTAAATCGAGGGACGCAACACGTTAAAGTCCTCGTCCATTATTACTGCTGTATGTGTTGCAGCATCAAGTGATACTGCCGCAATATCACCGCTGTCAATTCCGCTTTTTGCAAGTACGTTTTTTATATTCTGACACGCCGCACTAAACCAATCATCGGGATTTTGCTCCGTCCAGCCGTGCTTTGGGTACAGTGTAGGGTATTCCGTAGTACTTTCTGCTACTATTTTACCCTCCTCAGACAGCAATGTCGACTTTGATGAACCGCCGCCAAAATCTATTCCAAGTAGATATTTCATAATGTTACCTCACATATCTTAAAACAGATGGCTGCTGCAAATATAAGCAGCAGCCCCTTATGAACTTTTACAGCCCATCTGTCTATACCTCATTAATCGTTAAGCCATTTATGGTCCTCATCTGTCGTCATATAGAAACCACGTACAGGACCCGCCATTATCCACAGATAATAGTTCTTATATCCCGGTGCTGTATGGAATGGGTGATAACCTCTTTCGATTTCAACAAAATCACCTGATTTAACGGTGTATGTTTCATCAACGTCACCCTCTTTAGTATATACCTTCTGAATACCAAAGCCCTGCGGCTTTTCAAATTCATAGTAGTATACTTCTTCCGTATTTGCCTCTGTTGGCATATTAGCGTCATCATGCTTATGGGGAGGATAGCTTGCCCACTGTCCGCCCTCAACGTAACATTCGCCAATATATATCTGGTCAGCCTCAACACGCTCATCAAGTATAAACATTGCGTGTCTTTCCCAGCCCGGCTTACCCATATCCTTTGCAACAACATCTGAAGGGTTAATAAGCGCCGGTTTATGGTCGTTCTTTGACGGACACTTTGTAACGGCGATTGAAACCTCACCACAGCCTGTGATAGAGAACTTTGTATTTCTCGGTACATATACGCAAGTAGCGTTACCGTCAAATACAGTTTCACGCTCGCCTATATTTTCGTATTTAAAGCTGTCAGCTTCTACCGTACACTTACCGCCGAGAATGAGAAGACCAAATTCCTTGCCTTCTTCATTATATGATTTTGTTTCGCCGTCAGCAAGACGCACCATATCAATCTCAACATTCTTACACGTACTGTTGTCTTTTGTTATAATCTGTGATTTACCATATTTCTTATTCCATGTTTTCTTCAAATTCATTTATTCCACGCTCCTTTAAGAATTTTACTGTCTCATTGTAGGTAGGTACAGCAACCCTTGCACCAACTTTAGTGCATTTCAATGCAGATACGGCACTTGAAAATATACATGCCTTGTAATAGTTAAAGCCTTTTGTCACAGCGAACGCAAACGCACCGTGGAACACATCGCCCGAGCCGTTACTGTCGACTGCATCAACCACAAATGCAGGGTACTCTCTGACCTCGCCGTCATAGATTATTCCGCCCTTTTTGCCTTGTGTTATAACGACAACCTTAGGGTTATACTTTTCATACAATACCTTTGCCGCATCTGTGACGTTATCCGTATTAGTATGACCTAAGGCGAACTCCTCAGATGGGATCAGGATATCGGC
Source organism: Clostridiales bacterium (assembly GCA_029226065.1). Classification (GTDB taxonomy): domain Bacteria; phylum Bacillota; class Clostridia; order UBA1381; family UBA1381; genus Ornithomonoglobus. The sequence goes on along the minus strand of JAQXXM010000119.1, from coordinate 14,599 downwards.
AAGAGGCAACAGGTTTTCAACACCCTCATACAGACCGCCTGCGTCATACAACACATCTGTTCCGTTTTCGTTTGCAACCTTTGCACCCTCAATTGCCGCCGCCATTTCGTTGCCGTCAACCATAAGGATTTGTGCATCGGAAATTGCTTGTTTTTGATTATCGTTCAGCTCCAACGGAGGGAGATTACCTTTGTCAAAAACGCAGGTTCTTGACGCTTCCTTGTCCGATAGCCAGATATATGACACAAAAGATCTGTAACCGCTTTTAATTGCACAAAAATCAGTATTTACACCGTATCTATTGAAATCCTTTTTCAGAAACATACCGCCGTTATCGTCAGACATAACACCGATATACGCACAATCTGCACCAAGCTTTGATGCGGCAACAAGACCTGTTGCACATGGTCCGCCGCCGCTTTCGGTTACTCCGCTTGCACGAAGCTTTGTATCCTCTGTCGGATAATACGGAACGGTTATAAGCGTGTCATATACGTTAGCACCTATTCCAACTATCTTATTCATTCTATTACGCCTTTCCGTCTGCGTCAACTAACTTTATTTTCTCAATAGCAAGCTTTTTAACTGTTTTAATCGGATGCTTCATAAACAAATCTACCGCAAGACTTCTGTTCGGATCATCAAGAGTTTCCTTTGTACCATCTGCAAAAGCACAGCATACATCTGTTCCTATGTTCATCTTTCTTATGCCTGCCTTTACAGCCGCCTTTACCTGATCCTCAGGAATACCACTGCCGCCATGGAGTACCAAAGGCAATCCGCCCGTTGCCTCTCTTATAGCTTTTACTCTGTCTATATCAAGCTTCGGTGTCTTTTTGTAGTGTCCGTGTGCATTGCCTATCAAAACAGCAAGGCACGTAACACCTGTTCTCTTTACAAACTCTGCCGCCTCTTTGGGATCTGTATATTCCTCCATTGTATCGTCATTAACACTGCCGATGTGGCCGAGCTCACCCTCTACAGAAGCGCCGATAGCACCGCACGTCTCGACAATATGCTTTGTGGTTGCAACATTCTCCTCAAAGGGATGAACAGAGCCGTCATACATGATACCTGTTGCTCCCCAACGCAGTGCCTTTGTAACCTCTAACTCTGACGGGCCGTGATCAAGGTGGAAACATACAGGTACTGTTGCCTTTCTTGCCGCCGCAACTACGGCAGGCGCAAGATAGTAACCCACCTCTTCGTTAAGAAGTCTGGGGTAAACCTGTAAAATTACAGGTGCACGCATTTCTTCAGCCGCATCTATTACACCCATCACTGTTTCAAGGTTGTAAACATTAAATGCAGGAATAGCGAAATTACCTTGCTCCGCCATATCTATTACTTCTTTTAAGCTTACAAGCATTTTGTTACAACCTCCTCGATTGTCATTAATTCTACACCATCAGGCTTAGTTTTGTCAAGCATCACATAGTCAGCTGTTGATGCAGTTACTAAAATCTTAGCATTAACATTTTTAGCATTTATCCATCTGTCCTCTGCAACCTTTTCAATTACATCAGGCATATACTCGTTCATTATAAGGTTACCTGCAAGCATTGTATGCTCCTTGTTTAAAAGCATCTCGTTTACAGTACCGCAAGCTGACAGGATTTCACGTATAGGCTCTGTTTCCTCTAAATCACGCGCACAAATCGGGCTGTCCTGAGGTGTAAATTCCAAGCCGCTGTTCTTAACCTGAAGCTTGCCGTCCTTGATTAGCTTTGCGAGCATCTCGGTAAATGTTACTACCTCCGCTTTAAGGTCAATACCATATTCTTTATATTCACGGCGCATTACCTTTGCATCGGCAGGGTCATAGCATATAACTGTCTTATAATTTGATACTACCTTTGCGCAGTTTTCCATAATTGATTTAGCTTCTGCCGCAGCGCCTACTAAAAAGTCCATTGAATAGCCGCTGTTGGGTTCATCCTTAAGAACTGTAACGTCAACGCCTGCTTTCTTTAACAGCTCTACGGCTGTCTTAGCACAGCTTTTTGCACGTGTATCTTCACCTGCAAAGAAAAGCACGTCACCGCCATTTATGTCAGGAACATTACAGTCTGCACCGTAAATATTGCCTTTCTCCTGTAGATTTTGAATTAGTGTCATTATGTAATCGGGCAGCTTGCCGTCAAGTGCGGCACCAAGTCTTGCTTCCTTTGTAAACATAACAGGATCCCAGCCTGTTACACAGTCGGTCATACATCCGCCGCATAGCGAGCACTCATATACGTTATTTATTATATCCTCTGAATATTCGATAGCATCACGTGCTACAAGAGACAAACCTAACGCTCTTGCACGTGCTGTATTTCTCTCTAAGCCTGTTGCGTTGCCTATAGGACATACGTGATGACACATCCAACAAAAACGGCAAGCATCTACGTGTTCTTTAGATTTCTGTGAAAATTGCATTATCGTTACCTCCCTATTATAGTCCTAACTTAAACGGATTCATAATTCCGTTCGGGTCAAGCTCTTTCTTAATTCCCTCAAATACCTGCATAGCCGGACCGTACTGTTCTTTCATAAGTCTGCCAAGCTTGATTCCAACGCCGTGGTGGTCGTTTACAACACCGCCGTTTGCAAGCGCAGTTCTTACTCCGCAGTTCCAGATCTCCTGATGCAATCTCAATGCCTCATGCGGATCCTGGGGTACGTCTTTACCGTCTACGATAAATCTGTCATAAATCATACAGCCCCACTCATACCAATGTGAGAAGTGAGCTATAAACTTAGCCTGCGGGAAGTTTGTCTCAATTGCTTTTTTCATTTCCCAATATATGTTTTCTATCTTGTCATACGGTGCGATTGTGTCCATTGTACCGAAACACTGCGGAATATCCATCATGTGTCCCGGGTAGAAGAATGTAATTTTTTCGTTCCACCATTTCTCGCCGTACTCTGAGCCTAAGTCCTCTGCACCGTACTTTGCGAATGTTTCAAGAAGAATTTTCTTTTCAAGCTCTACCATCTCGGCAACGCCCTCAATGGCAATATTCATAAATGCACCCTTTTTCTCTACACCGACAATTTTCTTGATAAGTGTAGCAGTTTCAGCCTCGTCATACAAACGCATAACCGATGGCTTGAATTTCTGAAGTAATTCTCTGCCCGCATTAAATGCATCGGTCATATTATGGAACAGGAAGCCTCGGAACTGTCTTGACTCAGGCTGTTCGTAAATACGCATCTGTGCCTTTGTCATAACGCCCAATGTACCCTCTGAACCGATGAATATCTGGTTAAGGTCAGGGCCTGCCGCATGCTTGGGAGCCGGTGATGTTTCGATAATGTCACCGTTAGGAAGTACAACCTCCATCTGAAGTACCATATCGTCAATCTTGCCATATTTTGTTGACGATACGCCAATACCTCTGTGTGCTAAAAATCCACCTACAGTTGAACATGTTAGCGATGAGGGATAGTGCATTGTAGCATAACCACGCTCATTTGCCGCCCATTCAATGTGCTTATAAATTGAGCCTGTACCGCACTCTATGTACATACCTTTTTCGTTTACGTCGTAAATCTTATTCATACGCTTAGTATCAAGAACGATACCGCCGCAAACAGGAATTGCACCGCCCTGTGTACCGCCGCCTGCACCCCACGTTGTTACGGGGATTTTGTAGTAGTTTGCAATCTTTAAAACTGCCGATGTTTCTTTTGCGTCTTTCGGTGCAACGATGAAGTCACCCTCCGGCATTCTAAGACCTCGGTCTGCCCACATTCTTGACAGCCAGAAATAGTCTACGCTGTGAGTAATTTTATCAATTGTTCTTGTTGAACAGTTCTCCTTGCCTACCGCATCTTCAAGCTCGGTGGCAATAATGTCAAATAAAAAATCTTTCATGGTTTTTTGTATTCTCCCTTCCTCTTAAACCAATATATTTAACCCTCTACAGGATCAAATTCTAACTCAGGTATGTATCGACAGAATTCTTCCAACACGTCTGAATAACCACCGTAAATTTCTGTCATGTGATGTACATACGGACCGTATATAAGCTTCTTTTCGAGCTTTGACATATCCCCAAACTCAGCCCACATATATGTTCCGAATGTATGAGGGCCGTCTACTGTATGGTAGTTGCCGCCAAGCAACTTATAATTACCTCTTTCGCCCTGGAAACGTGCCAGCGTATAAGTACCGTCCTTTGCACGGAAGCTTGGCTTTGTATTAAACAGCTTTGCCGCACTATCCTCTGCCTTTGTTGAGTACGGGAACGGACCGCAGTGCCACAAAAGTTCTGCGTTTTTATTTTCCGGATGGCGAACTGTGAACTCACCGAATAACGGTGCCTCCTTGCCTCTTGCCGCACTTCTCAATAATGCGCACGTAACTGCACCGCAAACATCCGATTCACAAGCGACTATGTATCCCATATCATAAAGAACACTCATTGCAAGGCACGGGTTTGCACCGACTGCAAGGGGCATTGATGTCCAACATTCAGTTGTAAGCACATCTGCACCTGTTTCCTCAAATATCTCCTTATATACGTACACAAACGTAAGCATTTTCTTCAGTGCATCGTCTGTTAGATCAGCAACATCATACAGTTCCTTTATCCTTTCAATGTCACCGCACAGTTCGGCAGCCTTTGACGCATAAAGCTTATTAAACTTATCGGTTACTACCGCCATATTAACAGTCTGCATATTAAACCCGAATTTTTCCGTCAGTTCAAGCTCATTTGTGAGCATACTCTTAAACGGGTTCAGTCTTGTACCGACTTGAGTAATAGCGAGATTTTTGAAGTTCTTTACCATTGTCGCAACAGACAGAAATTTCTTAAAGCCTTCTTTGAACGTTTCACTCTCAACAGGACTGTTTTCTATATATGAAAACGGTACATTATATCGCTTCAACTGCTTGCTTATTGCAAATAAACCGCATTGAGCATCGGTATATCTCATACCGTCAGGCTCAAACACCATATCCTGAGGTCCCCATAAAAGTGTCGGCAAATGCATAGCCTTTGCAACTCGTCCGCACGCTTCTTCATTTCCGAAATTGCAGTTCATAATAAATATTGCGTCAACCTTTTCGTTTTTCAGGTAGTCTGCAACTTTGTCGCAATCGTTATTGTCATAAAGCACGCCAAGCTCGTTAAGCCACTCAAGGTCAACAAACTCTGTTATTTCATCAGAAAAGTTATCTCTGATAAACTTAACAGCCTTATTTTTGTTTTCCACTCCCTTTGCCGGTTCAAAAATTCCTTTTCGTGTTTTGAAATCGCCGAGATTTCGCACGTTAGGTACTAAACCGATTTTTAACTTGAAATCAAGCATATTTTATCACTCCTTTTTAAGGGGTTACCCCCCCCATATAAGACATTAAAACATTAATTTACGGAAATACGTTAAATCCGTTTGACCACATATTAACACCAAGGCACTTGTAGACAATTTCACGAATTTTAGGATATATTTCCATTTGCTCCGCACCGCAGTTTTTTACGTGCTGTGCATATACAACAGTAATTCGCTTTTGCATATCTATAATCACTAATCCGCCATTATAGCCTGTGCAAATGAACACGTCATCATTTGTAGTTTCATTAAAAACTATGTTGTTTATCAGGTTATTTACCGTCTCCTCCGAAACAAGTCTGTGTCCGTTTCTGGAGATACCGCCACTGCACAATGTTTCAGCAAATAATGCGTAATCACCGACAGTCGTTATGATACATCCCTCGTTTTTATGGAACAGTTCATCAAGCTTCCTCGCACTTTCGACAGTTTCTCCCGTTTTGTTTATGACATACTGAGTAGAAATCCGCTTCCTGTTTACATCATTTATACTGAAATATGAGTTTCTCATTCTTAAAGGCTTAAATATGTTTTCCATAACATATCCGTCAAGACCCATACCCGACACCTTTTTTGCAAGCTTGTCAAGGTTATTATGATTAAATGTGTGGCGTTCTTTGTCCTGCGTACGTGAATATTCGCCGAGCATATCCCACACTTCCGCCTCATACGCAAATTCGGGGACATAATCTTTAACCTTATCCGTAAGCTTCAAATACCCCTTTTCCACCATCTGCATTATCGCAGTACAGTTTATGAGCTTTGCCGCCGAATGCATGAAGTACAAATCCTTATACGATGTTTTTGTAACCTCATTATCATTATATCCGTCCTTATAACGGAACACGTTAATATGGTCACGGTAAACCGCACAATCACAGCCAGGTATTCCATAGACCTTCTGAAATGAGCCCAAATACTTTTTTAATGCTCTGAAATTCATAGCTTCCCTCCTTACAGGTTGATAATCAATAATGCGCCGAATGATAATACTATTCCTATTATAGCCTTAAGGCTTAACCGTTCTTTAAACAACACCGCCGACATAAGCGATGACAAAATTAATCCTGCTCCTTTCGACAACGGATAAAGCTGTGCTGACGATAAAAATCCCGCAGCTTTTGTCTGGAAATATGAGTTTGCGAATAAACATGCCGACATAACAAGAATATATCCGAATATATGTCTTAAATCTGTAGGACGTCCTTCGCCCTTATCCCTTGAAGAAAATATAAGATAAAAGCACAAAAGCACTGCCGCTGAGAAAATATATGTATAGAAATTAAACGTTGCTATTGAAATAGAGTCGGTATACTCTACAAACAATTTTTGTGAAAAATCCGTTAAACCGCACGATACTCCGCACACTATAAGTAAAACAACAGAAGAAATGGTCATTTTACTCTTAATGGAATTGTTATAGGAACACATTATAAGCACCGCAATCATCAGTATTCCTAAGCCCAGCCACTGCATTGGACGTATACTTTCGCCAAAAGCAATGTTACTTCCTATCAATGGTACAACCATACCCAGCATCAAAAATACGTCCATCATCATGTATGCGCCTTTTTTTACTGATACAAGCCAGCTTACAACAAATATTGATGATGTAATTCCTGACAATGCCGAAATCAGCAAGGTTGTCATATCAATTCTAAAGGCACCCAATCCGCTTTGAATGGCGGTTATTACAAATCCAATCAGGATACAGAACACCATACGTATGGTATTTGCAAGCATTGCATCTTTATATTCGTTCACATATCCGCTTGTCATTTTTCCGCAATATCCCTTAGTTGCCCCTGCAAAAAGTGCTATTGCTAAAAACAAATATCCCATTTAAAATATCTCTCCTGTATGTCAATTTCTGAAAATTATTTTCATTATTTTCTATTTATTGCTTATTTAATAATATCACACTTGAAAATATTTTTCAACCCTTTTTGAAAAAATTTTTTGTTTGACAATAGATTTTTTTTATTGTATAATTATGTTAATTAAGAAAAGTTTTTACAGTGGGGTTTTAAAATGAATAAAACGCTTATAAATATAAAAGCACTATATAACGAAATGGGTAAATCGGAAAAGAAAATTGCTGACTGGGTAATGCTTCACCCTACCGAAATTCTGCCCATATCAATAAGTGAATTAGCAGAAAAGAGTAATTCAAGTGAGGCGACGATTGTACGTTTTTCACGTCGGCTGGGCTTTTCGGGATTTCAGGATTTCAAAATATCCTTTGCAGATTATTCAGACAGAGAACCTGTAAATCCTCATATAACCCGAACAGATTCCTGCTCCGATATTTTCTCAAAGGTCGCAAATGACATCTGTGTTTCACTTGAAAAGACGAAAAAGGTTATTGACAAAGACTCTCTTGAAAAAGCCTCATCGGCGATTATATCCACAAAAAAAGTAGTTCTTTTCGGGCTTGGCAATTCAGCATCTGTTGCCCTTGATGCCGCACATAAATTTATGCGTGCAGGAATTAACGCTTATGCATACTCTGATAACCACATGCAGGCAATTGCCGCATCTCACCTCGAAAAAGGCGATGTTGCTATCGGAATATCCCATTCAGGATCATCAATTGACGTTGTGGATGCACTTCGTGTTGCAAAAGAAAATGGTGCTGTTACGATTTCGATTTCGGGTGTTCATAAATCACCCATAACAAGAGTGAGCGACATATCTCTTAACACCGTCGCAGACGAAACAAAATACAGTATTCTTGCACTTAATTCACGTATTGTTCAGCTTGCAATTATTGACACGCTTTATTTTTCCATAATATTGCATAGCAATAAAAAATCAATCGAGGCAATTAAAGCCACCGAAAACTCATTAAAGAAAAAGAAATATTGATAAATGAACCGTATTATCAAGACTTGCTCAAACTTTTACAATTCAGGTCTTCCGTACTGAGTTGCAACTATGTTTGCAAGTCTTTTGTCTTGACTTGTTATAGACAAGAGTAGCACACGAGGCTGTTCATAACGCAACAGCCTCGTGTGTTATATATTCAATTTTACAAAAATGCCCAGAAGCCCAAAAATCCGCATACAACGCTTGCAAGTATCAATTCAAGGCCCACGCATATTATTGCAGATATCGTAAAAATTCTATGTTTTGTTTTATGGTGATGCTTGTACATGGCAATCATTGAGCCTATCGCCCCTCCGAACCAGATGTTTGCAAGCAACCGCCATTCAGGCACACGTTCCTCGCCTGCCACAGCATAACGTTTGTCTGCACGGAACAAAAGATAAGCTTTTACGTTTACAAACACTATATACGCAACAAAAGCCGCAAGTATTACTCCGCTTATCTTTGTGTTTCCGAAAAACTTAAGCATAGGCGGCAAATTAAGGCGTATGGTAGCCGCCCATTCGGCAAACCCCGCAAACGCACCCTTTATATTCTCGATAATATCAAGAAAAAAACCACGTAAAATCTTTTTTAGTGCAAGTATCTCAGGTGAACGTTCAAATTCCTGCATAATTATAGATTCCTTTTCTCACTCTGTTCCTTCCGAAAGCTTTTTTGCCCTGTCGTTTGTAATCAGCGCATCTATAACCTCGTCCATTTCGCCGTTCAAAAACTGTTCAAGCTTATAAATCGTCAGATTAATTCTATGGTCTGTTATTCTGCTTTGCGGAAAATTATATGTTCTTATACGCTCACTGCGGTCACCCGAGCCGACCTGGGATTTACGTTCATCGGCTATTTCTCGGTTACGTTCCTCCTCCATCGCCTCATAAATTCTCGAACGCAGAATTTTCATTGCTTTTTCTTTGTTCTGCAGCTGTGATTTCTCGTCCTGGCACGATACTACAACGCCTGTCGGTATATGCGTTATACGGACAGCAGAATCGGTAGTGTTAACGCACTGTCCGCCGGGACCCCCGGCACGGAACACATCAATTCTTAAATCATTTTTATTTATTTCAAATTCAACCTCAGGCACTTCGGGCAACACCGCAACCGTAACGGCTGATGTGTGTATTCTGCCGCCCGATTCCGTTTCAGGAACACGCTGTACACGATGCACACCACTTTCAAACTTCAACCGTGAATATGCGCCTTTCCCCTCTATTAGAAAAGAAATTTCTTTGTATCCGCCAAGCTCTGTAGCGTTTGAACTCAATATTTCCAGTTTCCAGCCCTCTTTATCGGCATACATCGAATACATACGCATAAGCGTACCTGCAAAAAGTGCCGCCTCCTCGCCACCTGTACCGCCTCGTATCTCCATAATTACGTTTCTGTCATCATTGGGGTCCTTGGGAATAAGCAGAAGCTTTATTTCCTCCTCACTTTTTTCGGCATTTTTTTCAGCCTCGGCAAGGTCGGCTTTAAGCATTTCCAAAAGCTCTTTATCCTCCTCAACCTCCATTAATGCTTTATCATCCTCTATAGTGCAAAGATACGACTTGTATCTGTTGTATTCATCTATTATGGGCGACAGCTCGCTGTGTTCACGGCATAAATCACGCCATCTGTCACGGTCTGCAATAACCTCGCTGTCAGATATAAGCTCTGACACTGTCGCAAATCTTTTTTCAAGTGATTTGAGTTTATCTAACATCACGCACCAACCTTTCGCCTTTAATTTTAACCTTTTTTTACTGAATTGTCAAGACAGGCTCGGCAATTTTTACACTTTCTACGTAATTTTGACCGCTATTGGTATATTTTTTCACAATTCATAAAAAATTAATGAAATAAATATAGACATTCTAATATTTTTCTGTTATAATAATGGAGTTGAATTAGAATGATATGAAAGGAATGAAGTGATTTGGCTGAAAACAAAAAAATGTCTAAGCTTCAGATTACGCTTTTATCCGCAGCTGTAGCATCCGGGCTTGTACCTGTCAGCACGGCTCTTGCAGATGATAATAACGTCTCACAAAAAGATATGCTTGAGCAAGCCGTTGCGTTATACGAAAAGCTTTCGGAAGATACCGTTGCAGTTCCTACATCTCTTGCCAATAACTGCGGCAGTCAGATGCTCGGCAAAGCCGTTATGCTTGGATTTACAAGCACAGACGAAGCATCTTCTGTTTCGGACTCGGTTGCAATACGCAAACAAGATGCACTTACTATTTTATATAAAACAATAATCAGCTATGACTATTCGTATGCTCTGTCATCAGATGAAATAGATGAAATAATGAACAGATGCTACGATAACGCATTGGTTGATGAAGAAAACCGTGCAGCATACGCATTTATGCTTAAGCACGATATAATCACAGAGCCTTATGAAACCGAGCCCGACAAGCTCATCACATGGGACAGTTGCAGAATTTTAGTAGATGTTTTATATGATTTATTTGTACAGGAAACGTCATTTACTGTCGGAGATAACACAATCAGCATGGGTGCAGGCATAAAGTCGGTTACAGATCAGCTTGGCGAGCCTACACGAATTGATGCAAGTGATTATGATTTTGACTGGTACGTATATAATTCAGACCCTCACGGTCTTGTGATGGTAGGTGTTAAACAGGACAGAATATGTGCGTTTTTTACCAACAGCGCTGATTTTTCTTTCGGCGATATTAAATCGGGTGACGATTATCTTTTAGCTTATAAATATATGGAAAACAATGATTTCCGTATATTTAAAAACAGTGACGGAACAATTAACGCTGTAATGTACAACCCATACACAAAAAGCGACGTTACTCTTGATAACAGTACATATCTTCGTGCATGTGAGCTTGTAGATATAATAAATTCATACAGGGCTTCGCAGGGATTATCAGCACTTAATATTGATAATGAGCTTTATTCTAAGGCGAATGATATGGTATCACAGCCTAAGTATCACGCTCTCGCACGTGACAACAGATACAGTCACGTAGCAGATGACGCTCAACACGAAGAAGGCTACGATGTATTCCAGATATACCAGAAGCTGTTAGACAATGATAGCGAGTGTTTTGATGCAGATATAAGTTCTATAGGCATCTCGACTTACGCTGATGAAGATTTTGATTTGTATGCATCTATTGTATGTTCAAAGACGGAAGCAGTGCTTACAACAGAGCCGTCAGATATTGCAGAGGTTGAGCCTGATGCATATACATTTGAAACAGTTGCCAAGGCGGAATTGTCAAATTCTCAGGACACTGCAGAATTTGTATTTGAGACAGGCACCAATGAGACACACGATACTGCATCGGAGCTTATAGTACCAACTATTTCAGCGCCCATAAACGAATCAACTTTGCCCGAGGGCAAGGATGTTATAATTAAGCTTGATGAGAGTGTTTCCGATGAATATTACGTGTCAATATACTCCATTGAGGATGATGAATACATAGTAAATAGCTACATAAAAACTAAAGATACAGAGCTTTCCTTTACAAAGGATTTGTTTACCGCAGGCAAGGATTATAAAATATCCGTAAGCTCTGCAAATGGTGCAGGCACATCTGATGCGTGTGAGATAACAGTTCGCTACGGTGAAGTACCATCTGATGCACTCACATTAATTACGCCCACACCCGAGCTTTCAACAGATAACGATTACCTTGATATAGAGTGGTCTACCGGTCTTTACCATAACTTTGTACTTGACATATACAGCGAAGACGGAAAGCTAATGCTCTCAGAGGTTATTAATGATACTAACAAAGTAACAGTTAATAAAGCCGATCCCGGTACATATTACGTTTATGTTACTGCATACAGGAATTCTGATGACGGTGTAATAAAGGCACAGACAGCTACAAAAGTAACCGTTACGCTCCCCGAGCCTGTAATAACAGAGTATATCTTAGAGGACGGAGAAAAGTTCTATCCTATATATGAAGATGAAGAAATGGGACTTCTGTATTTCTATGACGAGGAAATCGTAGAGGTTGATGAGCTTGCAAACAACGGAACTACCGTAAAGAGGAAAAAGAAGAAAATTACCGAAAAGCAAGTCAAAGACGTACAATATTACAGAGCACTTTCAAGACAACAACAACGAGTTGAGGTGTTTACAGGATCAACTTCTCTTACACTCAACAATAGCAACTCCGATATATATACATACAACGGCTCACAGATGTCTATATACGATGACGATATGGGCAAATCAGTTATAGAGGAAGCAGAGAAGTATCTTGGCGTTCCATACGTATGGGGCGGTACAACACCAAAAGGCTTTGACTGTAGTGGTTTTGTACAGTATGTATACAGCAGTTTAGGTGTTGAGTTACCTCGTGTATCTCAAGACCAGGTGAATGTGGGTATGCCTTTAACAAGAGAGCAGTTAATGCCGGGCGACCTTGTATTCTTTGCAGATAATGGTGATGTTCACCATGTCGGAATATATGTTGGTGACGGTTATATGATACATGCACCCTACACAGGGGCTGTAATTAGCTATCAATCCATTGATACGCCATATTACAAGTCTCAATTCTGTGGCGGCAGACGTGTATATTAATAAAGAAAGGTAATATATATGACTAAAAACACAAATACCATTACGGCAACAGTTAATCCGAGAAAAAGAATAGATACCACAATCATAATAGTACTGTATGCTGTACTTGCAATTTTTTCAGCAGTAATGGGTTTCTTTGACCTTGCTACAGACAGAAATCTGTTTGGTGTGCTGTTTCTGATTGCGGCGGCTATATTTTCTGTATTACTTCTCATAAAAGGCAATGCGGTATTCGGAACGTACCTGAAAATACGTTCTGATGTGCTTTATATGAAATCGTGGGCAAACGGATTTTTGCCTTATGATGTAAACGGCGGTTTTTTATCAGATCTGAAACCGTCAAAAACGAATATCATAACCATTCCCGCCGATGAAATTTCAACTATATTAGTCGGTACAAAAGATTTCATTAAGAGAAATATGACAGATGCAGGTAGAAATTTTATAAAGGCACTGTATCCTTATGAACATTCATCGAAAAAGTCAAAAAAGAATATGATTTCCGGGCTTGATATCTTTTATATAGAGACTAAGGACGGAAAATGTGCATTTATGTGTGTTCAGGATTTTAGTGTAAAGAACGTTGTAGATATTATGAACGAGATATATATGGCAAGCCCGACGGTATCTATCAAGGTTAACAACCGTGAGTACAAAAGGTATGTCGCAAAGTTAAATGCAGATGTTTAAAAAATAATGGGGCTGTTGCAAATGAGCATAGTAAAAGTGCCCATCTGCAACAGTCCCTTCTTTTTTGTTAGAAGGATTACTTAACGCAAAATCCTCTATCATTTTAGAGCCGAATTTGAAATTCACGAAAAATGATGGATGTCTCCCAATTAATCTAAATTGTATGACAAAATTTGCAAATCATTATTACACAAAGCAGTAAAATATCCTCTTAAATATACTCCCATTTTATTTTGAGCATCGTAATATCCTTTTAGTCGTATTGTATCTACAGATTCTCTATAATAAGTAATTTGTGTATAACTAGGGAATATTGCACCCAATGGCGCATATAAATGTTCTCTAATAATCTCAATAGATTTATTCCATAATATACGTTTTACACTGTCCGATATAGGAGCACTTATTTGTTTGTATATATACGCATCATATTTCATTTGTGCATCATATTTTAACTCATGGAATTTTTGCAGGCTTTCTTTAGGTAGGGAAGCGTTGCTAATAACATAATCGCAAATCTGCATGGCTTCGACATACAGTCCTTGCCCAATGAATGATTTTGCCAAAGTTTCATATTGCTGATTAAGAAATAAATTATAATTCCATTCTGAGCCTGCTTTAAGTGCAGTTAAGACAAGACCGTCCTCATGAGACAAATGGTAATATTGAGAAGCCACATTAACAGCTTCAACACATTCAAGATAAAGTTCTTTGCTGAAAAAATCATCCGCAATATTTAAAGGTTTTGTGCCATCATCATAAGAATCAAGGTTTTTTATGGTTCCAAAATAATCATCTAATGCTGATGAATATATAATCTCACATTCTGCCAATGGTAATGAATTATACCGATCCAAATCTAAGTCTTCTATTGGCCCTTCTTTGATTATACGATCAGATAAAGCACCATTTGTTAATTCTATCAATGAAATAGAACCATATCCTTGAGCACCGCCTATACGAATAATGCCATTATTGTTTGGATTCTGGTACAGACTTGATCGCATGGCAGAATATTGCCCTAATAACACGGCAAAGCTATTAGAAAATGTATAGTAGTGATATTGATAATCAGCTTCACAAGTACCTGTTTTAATTATTAACTCGGGTATTTTATCTTTATTGATG
>JAQXXM010000118.1 GCA_029226065.1 Clostridiales bacterium | reverse complement strand
ACATCTTTAATTGTGTAGCGGTCAAGATATATGGGTGTATATTTTATTTCTTCTTGTTTATAGTAGTCAACAAAAGCTTTGAGACTGCGTAAGAACAATACAGTTTTTTCGCCTACGTTGTCTACCTGCTGTGCCATACGGAAATCTTCGCAATTTCTCATAACATTTACTATATTTCCTGCACTGTAGCTTAATATATTATGCGCTATCGGATTAGTGTCACCTTGTCTGTACACGTTATATAGCATATACTCTAATATTTCATAGTCTGACCAACCTTGAAATCCGACTTTATCGAATTTGGTACGCATTCTTTCACGATGGTTTTTGTGTATATTTTCCTTCTTCATCATACGTTAAATCTGAACAGGACAACATCTCCGTCCTTCATAACATATTCCTTTCCTTCACTTCTTACAAGACCTTTTTCCTTTGCGACAGCCATTGATCCACATTCCATCAGATCATCGTAATGCACAACCTCTGCACGGATAAAGCCACGCTCAAAGTCAGAATGGATTTTACCTGCCGCCTGCGGTGCTTTTGTACCTTTCTTAATTGTCCATGCACGGACCTCCGGCTCACCTGCCGTCAAGTAACTTATAAGCCCTAAAAGCGTATAGCTTGCTTTAATCAGCCTGTCAAGACCTGATTCTGACATACCGAGATCTTCCAAGAACACACCGCGTTCATCAGGATCAAGCTGAGAAATTTCCTCCTCTATACGTGCTGATACGGGCATAACCTCGGAATTTTCACCTTTTGCGTACTCTATAACCTGTGCTAAGAGCTTGTTATTCTCAATTCCGTTTGCAAAATCGTCTTCCGCTACGTTTGCGGCATAAATAACAGGCTTCATCGTTATGAGGAATACATCCTTCATAAGCTCAAGCTCTTCGGGTGTGTAATCAAGAGACTTTGCAAGCTTACCCGCCTCAAGAGCCTCTTTGACACGTTCATACAATGCAAGCTCACTTGCAAGTGTCTTATCGCCTTTCATTGCCTTTTTTGTTCGGTCGATTTTTCTGTCTATCATCTCAATATCCGAGAAAATAAGCTCAAGGTTTATTGTTTCAATATCACGGACAGGATCGACAGAGCCGTCAACATGGGTTATATTCGCATCTTCAAAACACCTTACAACGTGTACTATAGCATCACACTCACGAATTGAAGCAAGAAATTTATTGCCCAGACCTTCGCCCTTTGACGCACCCTTTACAAGACCTGCTATATCGACAAATTCGATAAAAGCACGTGTGATTTTTTTTGGGTTATACATCAGGGCAAGCTTATCTATACGCTCATCGGGTACATCTACTATACCTACATTCGGCTCAATTGTGCAGAATGGGTAGTTTGCACTTTCTGCGCCTGCCTGAGTTATTGCATTAAAAAGTGTTGATTTACCGACATTGGGTAATCCGACTATTCCAAGTTTCATATATTACTGTATCTCCTTAGTGTTCGTTTGCAAGCAATTATATTATACCATAATTAAAAATGATTGTTTGCAAGGCTTTATGTTATTATAACATATATGATTTTGTTTTTCAATAGATTTTTTTAAAATAATCATATAGCCAGAGCTGTTTTGGTTACCAATTTTTTTGAAAAATTTTACTACAGGTATTTACAAATAAAGACGAGAGTGGTATAATATCATAAGAATGTAAAAATGCTTATATAGCAGAAAGGAAGTCTTTACAATGGAGAAAAAAGACATAGACTGGGGAAATCTCGGATTTGGTTATATCAAGACCGACAAGAGATACGTAGCGACATACAAGGACGGAAAATGGGATGACGGTGCACTTGTCGATGATGCTACGATTACAATGAGTGAATGTGCGTGCGTGTTGCAGTATGCCCAGACTATTTTTGAGGGAATAAAGGCATATACTACAGAGGACGGAAGAATTGTTACGTTCCGCCCCGATCTTAACGCTGAGCGTTTTATAAATTCGGCAGAGCGTATGAAAATGCCGCCGCTTTCAAAAGAACAGTTTATAGACTCTATAAAGAAGGTTGTTAAAGCTAACGAGGCATACGTTCCGCCTTACGGCACAGGTGCATCGCTTTATATAAGACCGTTTATGTTCGGAATTAATGAGGTTATCGGCGTAAAACCTGCTACAGAGTTCCAGTACAGAGCATTCACAACACCTGTTGGACCGTACTTCAAGGGCGGTGCAAAGCCTCTTACTATTCGTGTATCGGATTTTGACCGTGCGGCACCAAAAGGTACAGGACACATTAAGGCAGGACTTAACTACGCAATGAGCCTGTATGCTATAGTTGACGCACATGAAAAGGGCTTTGACGAGAATATGTATCTTGACCCGCAGACGAGAACTAAGGTTGAGGAAACAGGCGGTGCAAACTTCTTGTTTGTAACAAAGGACGGCAAGGTTGTAACACCGAAGTCTGACAGTATTCTTCCGTCTGTTACAAGACGTTCGCTTATGTATGTTGCGGAGCATTATCTCGGTCTTGAGGTTGAAGAACGAGAGGTTATGGTATCAGAGCTTAAGGATTTTGCCGAGTGCGGTCTTTGTGGTACTGCCGCAGTTATTTCGCCTGTAGGCAAGATTTACAACCACGGCGAGGAAATATGTTTGCCAAGCGGTATGGATGAGATGGGACCGATAACTAAGAAGTTATACGATACTCTGACAGGCATACAATTAGGAAGAATTGAAGCACCTGAGGGCTGGATTTGTGAGATTTGCTGATTTAGCATCATCAGAGCGGAATGAGTAAAAAGCAAGAGAGGTTTTTGGATGATACACATTGTAGATTTCTGCCGTAACAGTATGGGTGCGGCAGGTACAGCCGTTGCGGCGATACTGTTTCTTGCTTTTTCTGTTTTAGGAATTGTAATTGCCGTGCGTGGTCGGGGAGCGATGATATGGCTTGTTTCTGTATGTGCGTTCCTGTTCGGACTGCTTGCAGGCTCTATGATAGGAATACTCGTCCTTGACAGTATAATTGCAATGATATTGCTTGCGTCCGTTTTTGGCGTTATGCTGGTAGTGGTGGTGAAACGGTTTAAGTCAATAGGATATTTCATCGGTATAAGTACATTGGGCTGGCTGTTATCAACTCTTATTACCTCCGAGATGTACATTGCAGGCGATAAGATAAGTGAAAATTCATTACTGTTTATCGATCTTATGATAGGACTTATTATGGGTATTATGGCGGCGTGTCGTTCAAAATATCTTGTATCTATTATAACGGCAGTTTCAGGCGGAGTTATTACCGCTATAAGTTCGTTGGCTTTGATAGGTTTTTACTTCGCAGATATAAAAACGTGGATAATCGCTGCAGTTATTGCAGTGTTCGGACTTTGCGTGCAGGTACGTACCTACGATTTAGCACGTACAAAACCAAAGAAAAAGAAATAAATTAAGACAGTACCTCATAAGATAAATAAGGGGTGCTGTTTTTGTTTCATGGTGGAAAACTGCGGCGCAGGACTGTAATTGATGTGAATACAGCCGAATGTATAGGGTATGTATCTGATATAGAAATTGATGAAATGAACGGACGTGTATGTGCCGTAATAATACGTCGTCATGCAGGGTGGTGGGCATCTTTTTTTCACATAGGAGAGATATCTGTACCATGGCATGCTATAACGGCTATGAGTGATGATTTTTTACTTGTAAAATCTTTTAATTTTGAGGAAAATACTTGAAATATACTATATATTGTGGTATAATATTTACAGAAAGCCTTGCGTAGCAAGTCTTTGGGCTTCGCCCTTCCCGTGCGAAAACGCACGGACTGTAATATTGACGGCTGCGTAAAAATGCCCTTGCAAGCAAGCATTTTTACTTATGGTATAATATTTATAGAAAGCCTTGCGTAGCAAGCATTTTTACTTATGGTAAAATATTCACAAATGTATATCATATCACCCGAATAACAAGGAGAGAAACTATTATGAAATGTCCGTATTGCTCATTTGCCGAAAGTAAAGTTATTGATTCACGTCCGACAGAAGAGAACAACTCTATACGCCGCAGACGTGAATGTATGAAATGCGGTAAACGTTTTACAACTTATGAAAAGCTTGAATCGGTAGCACTTGTTGTTATTAAAAAGGACCAGTCACGTCAGCCGTTTAACCGCAACAAGGTGTTAAAGGGTATAATAACAGCGTGTGAAAAACGTCCGATTTCCATAATGCAGATGGAGGCTATAGCAGACGATATTGAAAGCGAACTGTCTCAATCAATGGAACGTGAAATAAAATCCACTGTAATAGGCGAAATGGTAATGGACAAGCTTCGTTGCTTAGACGAGGTTGCGTATGTACGGTTTGCATCAGTATATAAGCAGTTTGACGATTTGAGCACGTTTATGGACGAACTGAAGGGCTTAATAGATGATAAAAACAACTGATAGAACAATTGCCGCCATTGCAACCCCACAGGGTACGGGCGGCATATCTGTAATACGTATATCGGGAGATAATGCAATAGCTATAGCGGACAGCATTTTCATTGGCAAAAACCTCTGCGATGTTTTGTCGCATACAATTCATTACGGCTTTATTAAAAACAGCAACGGTGAGAAAATCGACGAAGTATTGGTGTCGGTTATGCGTGCACCAAGGACATTTACACGTGAAGACACCGTTGAAATAAGCTGTCACGGCGGAACAGTTGTAACCCATGCGGTACTTAACGCCGTTATTGAGGCAGGCGCATATATTGCAGAGGCGGGTGAGTTTACAAAACGTGCGTTTTTAAACGGACGTATTGATTTATCACAGGCAGAGGCGGTTATAGATATCATAAATGCAAAAAACGGACTTGCACAACGTAATGCAATGTCACAGCTTGGCGGTGCCTTATCAAAAGAGATTAAAACGGTACGTGACGAGCTTGTACATTTGTGTGCCCAGATGCAGGTGATTATAGATTATCCCGATGAGGATTTAGAGGATGTAACAGAGGACGATATAAAGAATGTTTGCCAGGGCTGCGCAGATAAAATATCTAATCTCATCGCAACTGCCGATAACGGACGTATGATGCGTGACGGAATAAAAACAGCGATTGTCGGCAAACCAAATGTCGGAAAGTCGAGTATACTGAACTGTCTTGCACGTGAGGAACGTGCAATTGTAACAGATATTGCAGGTACAACACGTGATGTAATAGAAGAAAATGTGACAGTGAAGGGTATTCCGCTGATATTGTCTGATACTGCAGGGATACGTGAAACTGACGACATAGTAGAAAAAATAGGCGTAACAAAATCAAGACAATATCTTGATATGGCAGATCTTGTTATAGTGGTGCTTGACGGCTCACAAGGTATTGATGACGAGGATCGTGAGGTTTTAAAAGCGACAGACGGAAAGCCGAGAATAATTCTGCTTAATAAGTCTGATATAACAACACAAATAACACCTGATTTATTTGACAAGACAGATACGGTAGTAGAAATCAGTGCAAAAACAGGCGACGGCACGCAGGAACTTGCAAATGCCATTGAAAAGCTGTGTAAGCTTGACGGAATTGAAACCGAAAACGGAAAGATAATTACAAATATGCGCCATAAAACAGCACTTATAGGCGCACGTGATGCACTCGTAAGAGTAGCGCAGGCACTTGAGATGGGTATGCCCTGTGACATAGTTTCAATTGACATTGCATTGGCGATGGACAGTCTTGGTGAGATTACAGGTGAGACAGTATCCGAGTCTGTTGTAAACGATATATTCCACAGCTTTTGCGTGGGTAAATGATTGGTGATAAAATGCGGTTAGATAAATTTTTATCGGAGTCAACCGAGCTTTCCCGAAAGGATATAAGGGCACTTATAAGAAAAGAAGCGGTCACGGTAAATGGAGAGACAGTTGTTAAACCCGAGTTGAAGGTCAGTGAATTGGATTTAGTAACAGTTCATGGTAAAGCTGTTTCATACAGAAAGTTTGTTTATCTTATTCTGAATAAGCCGTCGGGGTACGTGAGTGCTACCGAGGACAGAAAATATCCAACAGTTACGGAGCTTGTACCTGAAAAATATCGTCATTATAACGTATTTTGTGCAGGCAGACTTGATATAGATACAGAGGGGCTTTTGATACTTACAAATGACGGCGACTTGGTACACGATATCATTTCGCCGAAAAAAAACGTATATAAAAGGTATTATGCCGAACTTGACAGACCTCTTGATGAGTCGGATAAAACAGCGTTTGCAGAGGGTATGCAATTTAAGGAATTTACAGCAAAGCCTGCTCGTCTTGAAATATGTGAAGATCGCACCGGTGCATACGTTGAGATTGCCGAGGGTAAGTTTCATCAAGTGAAGCGTATGTTTGAACGTGTAGGCAAGACAGTAACGTATCTGAAGCGTGTATCAATCGGCGGACTTGAACTCCCGACGGATTTACCGTTGGGTGGTATGATTGAAATAGCTTATGATGATTTAACGGATAAAATATACAATGAGAGAAGGTTGTCATAATGGAAAAAACACCGTTATCTTTAAGGACACACATAACGTTATTCGGAAACACCAATTCAGGTAAATCCTCGCTGTTTAACAGCCTGATAGGTCAGGATATGGCAATAGTATCAGACAAATCAGGTACTACTACAGACCCTGTAACTAAGGCAATGGAGCTTATAGGCTTTGGCCCTGTAGCACTCACAGATACGGCAGGCTGGGGAGATATGACTGAGATAGGCGAGAAACGTGAGGAAAAAACAAATAAGCTGTTATCCCGTACCGACTTCGCTATATATACAGCCGATTCAACTGATTTTGATGAAGAACAGTACAAAAAGGCATACGAAAAATTCAAAAAGCACAAAATACCGCATATACTCGTATTTACTAAAGCTGATTTGTGTCAAGTGGATATGGGAAAGTATCCCGATGCACTGCCTGTGTCGGTAACGGATAAAGAGTCCGTTGAAAAATTAAGGGATAAACTTATTATAGAGCTCAACAAGACCGTAAAACAGGAGCAGGGAATGATAGGTGAGGTTCTTGACAAAGGCTCAACGGTAGTTCTTGTCATTCCTATAGATTCCGAAGCACCTAAGGGCAGACTGATATTGCCGCAGGTACAGATGATACGTGATTGTCTTGATAACGGTATGAGAGCGGTATGTGTGCGTGATACAGAACTGAAAGATACAATTCGTGATATGGATAAGATTGATCTTGTCGTAACGGATTCTCAGGCTTTTAAGGCTGTCAGTGAAATAGTTCCGAATAACATAAAGCTTACGTCGTTTTCAATGCTTTTAGCTAATGCAAAAGGCGATATACACGCCTTCAGAGATGGCGCTGAGGCGATTGACAGATTAAAAGACGGAAGTAAAATACTTATGGCGGAGGCGTGTACACACAACACGTCACATGAGGACATAGGCAGAGTTAAAATCCCGAAATTACTGCGGCAGTATACGGGCAAGGAGCTTGACTTTGTCTACAGCATACATCACGATTTCCCTGATGATTTATCAGAGTATGACCTTGTAATACATTGCGGTGGCTGTATGATTACACAGAAAACTATGGAAAACCGAATACTGCAATGCAAAGACTCAAACACGCCGATAACAAATTACGGTGTAGTGCTGGCTTGCGTAAACGGTATCTTAAAACGCAGTATGGAAATATTTGAAAAGTGAGGTAATATATTATGTCACAGAGTATATTAAAAATTGGCTCCTACGGCAGTGGTTCGTCTATGTATGAATATGAGTATGAATACGAATATGAATTTGTGTCAAGCTTTAATATATCGGGTATGTCTGTGCCGCATTTGACATCTATGGGCAGCAGATTGTCCTCACAAAGCAAAACCGTTAAGGTTTTGGGATATGGAATTAACTTAATATAAACC
>JAQXXM010000117.1 GCA_029226065.1 Clostridiales bacterium | reverse complement strand
TAACCATATATTAAATTTTTTTAAAATGCTTGATTTTTTTCCTGTGATGTGGTAGTATATACACAATGAAATGAAAGGGGAAATTACAATGAAAAAGTTTATAGCAATATTTGCGGTTGCAGCACTGATGCTTAGTGTATCAGCCTGCGGCAAGAAAGACAATACAAACAACTCTGTTGACGGCACACCAAACACCGAAGCGGTAAGTGATACGAGTGACGGAAGTGCCGCAGTAGATGATGACGGCAACGAAATAAAAGGAACTGCAGTTGTCGGTGCAGGTGATGAGGTCGATATGAAAAAGGTCGAGGGCGACAAGGTTAAGGCGGAAAAAAGAGACGACAAGCCTGTGTCAGGCACTATTGCAGGGCTTAAAGTAGGTATTGGCGATGCTAAAGTGATGCAGACCGAGCAATCAAAAATTTTCGTAGTAACATTTGATTTTAAGAACACAACAGGCAGTCCGCTTGCGTTTGATAACATTATTTCAGTTGATGTTACGCAGAACGGCTCAAAGCTTATGCCGACGGTTATCACCAATATGGAGGGTATAAATATACTTTCGGGTGTCGAGGCAATAGAGTCAGGCAAGTCAACAACAGTTCAGAAAACATATATATTATCAGACGATACAACACCTGTTGAGGTGACAGCATATAAGTATGCAGAGGCCTCGGGTGACAGCCTCAATGCTGTGTTCAACCTTAAGTAACAGCGAAATCAAAAATAACGCACCTGCCAGCCCCCCCCCATGATTGGGGGTTAAGCAAGGTGTGCAGGGATGCGAAAAAACGATCGGTACTGTTTTTTCCCATCCCTTTTTTGTGAATTTATTTAAAAAACAACGGCAACGGCTCAAGATATATTATATCATCTCTGTCCTTAGCTTCGCCCTCCGCTAAAACTGCCGCACGTCCGACAACCGTTCCGCCTGCCTCTTCCACAACCTTTTCAATGGTCAGGAGCGACTCGCCTGTGCTTATTACGTCATCTGCTATAAGTACACGCTTTCCACGCAGTTTTTCGGCGTCCTCATCACCTAAATACAGCTTTTGCTCATCGTGAGTGGTGATGGAATTAACCGATACTTCAATCGGGTTTTTCATATACACTTTTACGGATTTTCTTAAAACCACATACTGTTTGCCCGACTGGCGCGCCATTTCATAAGCTAACGGTATCCCCTTTGCCTCGGCTGTAACAATAACGTCAAAATCAGGTGCTTTTTTTAACAGTTCCTGAGCACACGCTACAGTCATTTCAACGTCAGAAAACATTATAAACGCCGCAATATCAAGCTCATCGTTTACTGGATACAGCGTCAGCTCACGCTCAAGCCCCGCAATTTTCATTTTGTATGATGCCATTTTTATCATTCCTTTTAGATTATTATATTCATATAAATTATACCATTTTATGCACATAAAGTCAATGATGAAATATTAATTTTTTCCACAATAAAAAAGGTTTACAAATCGCAATTTCTGTGTTATAATAAACGCAAGTAGGTTACCAAACCTTAACAGGTTTGTGATTGATGCGTTTATTGATATCGGTGTGTAGCAAAGCATATTCACTGCTTTGTACATAATTATAGATTAGTGTAAATATCAGAAGGAGAATAAGTAATATGATTTCAGAAGCAAAGAGAGAGTTTATAGAATTTATGATGGAGTCGGACGTACTGCGTTTTGGCGACTTTGTTACAAAGAGCGGCAGAAATACACCGTATTTTGTAAATACAGGCAACTACCGTACAGGTAAGCAGCTTGCAACGTTAGGTAAATTTTATGCAATGCTTATAAAGGAGACGGTGGGCGATGAATTTGATTGTATGTTCGGCCCTGCATATAAGGGTATCCCCCTTGCGGCAGGTGCGGCAATATCGCTGTATAACGAATATGGTATAGATAAGCCGTATTTCTTCAACCGCAAAGAGGAGAAAGACCACGGCGAGGGCGGTTCGCTTGTAGGCTATAGGCCACAGGACGGAGACAGAGTAATAATTATTGAAGACGTAATAACGGCAGGTACTGCAATACGTGAGACAATGCCTGTGCTTCATAGTGCAGGAGATGTTACAGTACGTGATATGTTTATCTCCGTAAACCGCTGTGAGGTAGGAAACACCCCAGGAAAAACCGCTATAATGGAGGTTGGCGAGGATTTTGGTATAAATGTTCACGCTATTGTAACGGTACAGGACATTTACGAATATCTTAAGGCTTCGGGGAAATATGACGATATGATTTCTAAAATGGAAGAGTATATGGCTAAATACTGTATTATATAATGAAAGGACTTGATTATATGAAATTTAAGGCTTTTGCTGCCGCAGTGGTTGCGGCAATAGGGGTATTTGCGTGCGGAATGTTTAGTGTATCAGCAGACGATAATGTTTCTGTTTCTGTTGATAATAAGATGGTACAGTTCGATCAGCAGCCTGTTATAATTAACGGCTTCACTCTCGTTCCTATCCGTGCGGTGTTTGAGCAGGCAGGTGCGGTTGTTACGTGGGATCAGCCCACGCAGACTGCCACAATTTCAATGCTTGACTATATAGTAACTATTAAAAACGGCGATAATTACTTAATGAAAAACGGTCAGCCCATAACGCTTGAGCAACCCGCTCAGGTTATAAACGACAGAACACTCATACCTGTCAGAGCAATAGCAGAGGCAATGGATTTTGCCGTTACGTGGGACGGACAGCACAAGCTTGTTCTGATCTCAACTACAGGCAAGCCGTACAGAGCCTTTGCGTATTTAAAGACAGGATTTAGAACGCTTGAGGACCACGCTGAATTTTACTCAAACGGCTCGGCAATGTGCGATGTTGACCTTGACGGCAACACAATACCCGAAAGCATTGTATTCCAAAGCACACAGGATATGTTTGAAACAGACTCCCAACCTGTTCTTACAATTAATGGTATTGACTACACCGCAGGACTTGGCTCGTTGACGAGCGTGTATTCAATGGCAGTTGTTGACCTTGACAGCAGTGACAACGTAAAGGAAATTATAATAACCGAGAACGGTGACACCTTGACGGCTCATTTCTACCGATATGAAAACGGAATACTGAAGGTCCTTGCAAAAGACGGCGTAGCATCAACAGTACAGTATGCATCAAAGCTTCTTATGAGCGGAACAGGCTATATAATTTCTGATTTGACGGGTGTGTGCTTCACAGACATTATGGTTACAGGCTGTATGTACCGCCTTGACGGTGACAGTGTCGGCAGATACAGAATGAGTAAGCTCGATGCTATTTTCGGACGAAATCTTTACAACACATACCCCGACAATATGCTCTATAACATAATCTATACAAAGAGCTATCAGCCCGGAACGTATAAGGAAATGAACGATGTGGGAGTTATTAATGCTACAGATATGCAGCAGTTTAAGGTTCTTAACGGCTACAGAGATGAGCAGGACCCGAGATATATTGAGCTGTATATTGAGCTACCTAACGGTGAACAGGCAGTAATTACACCATATCAGACCTGATAGGAGTGTACTCTTGGTGGAGGTGATTAAGATACTTAAACGTATTTTATGTACAATAATGGCAGTTATTATGATGTCGCCGACTGTTCTTGCGTACGATTATTCAAATCTTCCGCAGACAATGTCTTTTCGGGAGGCGGCAGGCATAAATGACAGCAGTGAAATCGCATCGGCAACGATATGCGATATTGACGGTAATAAATACAAAAATCTTACACGTGACGAGATAACATATTTCTTTAACACAGCAAAAGACCTGACATTGTGGCG
>JAQXXM010000116.1 GCA_029226065.1 Clostridiales bacterium | reverse complement strand
TGTATTTAATGCCTTTGAACTGTCCGCAAAACTCACCCTCGGAGTACCAACGTACGCCGTCGGGCAAGGCGAAATGCGTATAAATCCGCATTTCACTTCGTTTTGCGAATTCTGCATCTAAATTCATTCAGCCCCACAAGGAGCCGCCGCTAACGCAACAGCTCCTTTTTAATCCGTGTTGCTTTTTTTAATTTACTTTAGAAGAATCGTATGCAGGTGACAGATTTTGAATAGCATCAAGGCTATCCCATCTGAATACCTTTGTCTTAGCTGTACCTTCAGGTTTGTTAAGAGTAGTTGTTACTGTTCTGCCCTCGCTCGGAGTTGCACTTGCAGAAGCATCAGCCGAGATAAGTCTGTTGTTTGCATCATAGTAAGCCTTAACAAATATAGCAGGTGTTGCATTATCATATACTACAGGGTATGTGTATGATACATTATCACCGTCAACTTTGATGTCATTATCAGCTAATGATGCCCATAGATTGTCGAAGTATTTTGTTACCACAGCTTCAAAAGTAAGTGAAACACCGTTAATGGTTTTGCTTGATTCTTTACCTGCATTATCTGTCATAATCCACTTTGTACTCTGCAGTACTCCGTCTACATATACAGCTAATGTACGCTGTGGCTTGCCATCTACCATAATTTCATCATCGCTATTATCGATTACAACAGTAATTTTATAGAATTTACCTGCTTGCAGTTTTGTTCCATAATGACCCCACTGATTAGCCATTAACAAATAACCATCATTAATAAGAAACACTAAACTATTGTTTGTAGTGACTGTCTCTGATGTTGTTGGGTCCTTAAACGTAAAGCCCATATCTCTCTTATTCGTAAGAGAATAGTCCTCCAGTCTAAATGCCAGGCATGCTGGGTTGTTCACTGGCATAGAACTCGCTGCATAGTCAAACTGGAATGTAAATACATCGTCATCATCCATTGTATAGTTTAACGGCATAGCTACGTAGCTGACATTCTGAGAACCGCCTGAAAATTTTAACACATTGCCTCTGTTGGATGGAGTCTCAATATCCTGTGTATTTTCAACATTTTCGCCGTCGAACTTATATTTCGCATTTGGCAATGTTTGGTTTTTATTCCATCCACCACCTATCTTATTCTGAAGTGTATCAAAAGTCTCGACTTTCTCATCTGTAACACTTGTTACAGAGAATGACATATTATCAAGATAGTATGCTGATGCGCTCGCGTTATCGCCGTTATGCTCCAGGTTTAAAGAGATATAATCTATTGAATTTATAGCAGTCAGACCATCAGGGAAATCAGATGTTACTGATTTCGTTCCTGAATTATAGGTTACTTTTCTTGTGCCATTATTAAATATTACCTCATAATGAGTAAATGCACCTTCTGATACGTCAGTTATAAAGTAGTTACCGTTCACTTTCCCACCAAATGAATCGGCCGTCCAACCGCCTGAATAGGACTTGAAAACGCTTCTTCCATTTTTTTCGCCATTAATTTTAACTGAAAACCGCATATTAGATTTATCGTGATATTTGTTTTTCATTGCTGCATCGAATGATATTTTAAGTATATCGTTATTATCCAGTTCTGTATTGGAGTTCATTTCAAACGAAGCACCGCGACCTACGTTTGCAACATTGGTAACCTTTACAGCTTTATCTGCTGTGTCAGAACTAAACGATTCTTGAGTGACAGCATTGTTATAGTTTCCATATCCAACCTGGGTTTTACCGGAACCGTATACATACCACGTATTGTCACTCGTGCTTGGAGCATCGTTAAAGTTCTGAGTGTATGTAGTCGTTACATTTTGCGGAGTGGGCGCAATAACTGTTGCCGCCATTGCTACAGTAGATGATAGCATCGCTATAGCTATTGCACTTGAAATAATCTTTTTCATTTTTTTAATACCTCCTATTTTAATTAGTTTTTAGTATTATTTTAATCACATTTTTAGATTGTGTACGCCGTATTTTAGTTACGGCGTTTTAAATCCTCACACATAAGTTTATTAACGTTTTTTATTCGGGCTATTAACCCTTTACTGCTCCCGCTGTAAGATTGCTCATAAAGTACTTATTACCGAATATATAGATTAATATTACGGGAATAGATGCGATTACGGAGCCGGCAAGCATTATGTTCCAGTTTGCCGCCGCATTACCCGAGCTCTTTAGCGAGAACAGTGCCGATACAAGAGTACCCTTTGACGGGTCCGACATTGTATATATCATCGGCCCCAAATACGAGTTCCATGTACCCTGGAAGCCGAGCATTGCAAGTGTTGCAACAATCGGTGCCAAAAGCGGTGCTATTATATGCACGAATATTCCGAAGAAGCTGCATCCGTCGATAGCAGCCGCCTCGTCCATTTCTTTTGGCAGGCCCGCAATGAAACCGCGTACCAAGTAAATAGAAACGATATTTATACCGAAGAATGTCTGAACTACTATGCCCCACAATGAACCCATCAAGCCCAATCCTGAGACTATATGCATTACAGGAACTATGGTCGCACCGCCGAAGTTTACAAACATCAGCGCTGTAAATATTGCAAACCATATTTTTTGTCCTTTAAAGTGACCTCTTTCAAAGACGTATCCGCCCAGGCATGCGCTGAGTGTCGATATAAACACGGATATTACAGTGAACCATATACTGTTCCACAACAGCTTTGGCACGGGGAATTCCATTGAATTCATTATGTATTTGTAGTTATCCCAGCTCCATACCTTCGGCAGGAACGATGTACCTCCCACCATAATTTCCATATTTGTCTTGAACGAGCTGACAAACATATATACTACAGGGAAAAATACAATCACGAGAGCTATTGCAAGTATAAGGTACATAATGATTGCTGATATTGTTTTTCTTATCTTCATACGTACCTCCTTAATAGTAGCTTACTACTTTGTTTGATATTTTTTTGTAGATTACCGCTACACCTGTATATATAAATGCGTTTATTATAGCTGTTGCACAGCCTGCGCCTATATTGGCTGACGGTGATGCAAAGCCCGGAACCATCTTCTTTAACAGATATGTCTGTGCAACCTCTGTCTGTCCGCCCGGCGCACCGTTTGTCAGGTTCAGGACAATGTCACCTGTCTGTAACGAACCGTTTATCGCAAGCAACAGGATTGTTGCAAATACAGGTGCTATCAACGGCAGTGTTATTTTAAAGAACGTTACAAACGGTCCTGCACCGTCAAGCTTTGCACTTTCATACACGTCCTCAGGTACGTTTGACAATGCTACCATAAAGTATATGGTGTTTATACCAAACGTCTGCCATACGGACGCTATAATCAGTATCATCATAGCCGTGCTCTTTTTTGCAAAGAAATCAATCGGCTCGCTTAACATACCAAACTTTTGAAGTATTCCGTTTATATATCCCGAATATGAGAACAAGTTTGTGAATACAAGTCCGACTACAGTTACACTGATAATGGTCGGGAAATACAAGCCTATTCTCGCTGATTTAAAACCCGGGTACTTTTTGCTTACGATAAGCGCAAGTAATAATGCCAACGGCAATTCTATGGGCAGCTTTCCTATTGTGAATAGGAAGCTGTTTCCCAATGCCGTCCAATAACCGTCACTGCTGACAAAAACGTTCTTGAAATTCTCAAGTCCGACAAACATTGTCTGACTGTCAACTCCTGTGTAGTAGTTAAACGATTTTGAAATTGCCCATAAAATCGGATACAATGTGAATACAAAGAAACCGATTATTGACGGCGATATCATCACTGTACATTCAATATCATGTTTTGTAAAAAAAGGTTTTTTCTTTGCAGTTTTTAATTCTATACTTTTTGCGCTACTTTTCATTGCATTACTTCACCTTTGCGTATATGTCTTCTTCAAGCTTTGTGTTGTAATCAGGATCTATGTAATCCTCTGGTTTTTTGTCGGGGTTCTTTTCAAACCAGTTTGCCATTCCGACAGCTGCACCTTCATTAAGCTCCTTAACCATCTCTTGAGCTGTCATCTTGCCTGTCCAGAATTCATTTAAGAAGTATTCCTGTGCTCCCTTCTTGCCTGTGTTTAATGTACCGGGTGTCTTCCAAACGGGGTTATATCCTAATGTCGACAATTCGGCAAATTCTTTCCAGCCATTCATGTCAGTTGTTACCTTTGTGTTTTCAACGATTGATGCCTTTGCAGGTATATCCATACCCTCTGCATATAGTGCTGACATCATCTCGTCACCATGGAACCACTTGTAGATTTCCATTGCTGTCTCTTCGCCTAACAAATCAACTGCTTTCTTATTAATATAAAGAACTGAGTTTACTCCCGCACTCGTTGCGTATCTTTCGTCCTCTGTCAATGAGGGCAACGGTGCTACACCCCAGTCGCATACTGCCGGGAACTGATCTGTAAATACTGCACAGTCATAAGATGCGCCGACTCTCATACCGATCTTGCCCTGTGCAAACTGTGCACGTGCTGCGTCATCGTCCATATTAAGGATTCCGGGGAACATTGAGCCATCGTCCTGAATACCCTTCCACATTTCCATTACGGGAATATGAGATGAGTAATCATACTTTCCTGTTGTCCAGTCATATACTTCTGTGTTGCTTGATGACTTTGCAACGTTTGAAATTGCTATACTGTATATCCATGACGGCTTTAGCGGTACTATTGCACCAAACTCCTGCTTATCCTTGTTTGTAAGTTTCTTTGCGTACTCACGCATCTGGTCATACGTTTTCGGAGGTGTCGGCTCGCCGTTTTCGTCTACCAGGCCTGCTGCCTTAAACATATCCTTATTGTAGATAAGTCCTACTACCGATTTGGTGTAAGGTGCTGCATAAGTCTTATTGTCCATACTGCTTACCTTGAAGTTTAAAAGCTGCTGGGGATCGTACTCTGCCAAGAACTCTTCACCGCCCGGCATATCCTCGATTGCAACAATCTTGCCTGTCTCTGCAAGCTGAGTCATGTTTCCGCCCTGGCAGAACTCCGGTTCCTCGCCCGTCTCATAAGCAAGCTCGATACTCTGACTTGAGTCGCCCGACTTAACTTCGTATACTACATTTACGCCAAGCTCTTTTCCGCGCCCTTTGTTGAACTCATCTACAAGACGTGATACTACCGTCTTTGAATGTGAGTTACCTGTCCAGATACGGACTGTCTTTAAGTCGCTGTTTTCCTTTGTGCTGCCGCAGCCTGCAAGTGTTGATGCTACCATTACGCCTGCAAGCACTGCGCTTAGTTTTTTGATTTTCATTGAAAATCCTCTCCTTTCATAATGCGTTTTTTATTTTTTGTAGGTATTTTATATACCACCTTTATACCTACTTATATTCTACCACTGTTAGCAATTGTTGTAAACATACAATTTTGTAATACATTTTTTGTGAATATGTATTCAATTCATAAAAACCGCACCATTACAGCATTTTGCAATGTATAAAGAATTATTGCCAATTTTTGGGTTTTTGTTTATTTTGCATAAAAATAAACCCTCTCTTTTGGAGAGGGTTACTATGTAGTATTATTTCTTCTTTGTATCATGCTCTATAATCAGTGGCAATATGCCCAACTGATTAAGCTCGTCTATCATTTCTCGTGAGTTACCATAGCCAAGCTTCTTCATCATTCGTGTTATTGCCGTATGAATAGATACAAGCTCTACGCATCGTATTTCTGCTATTTCACGGCGTGTTTTACCCATACACAGATACCTTAATATATCTATCTCCGCAGGCGAGAGGTTGCACATCATATTTACAAGATACATAAGGCTCTTCTTTTCCTTTTTCATCTTGACAAATTCATTGACTATCTTCTGCGTGATATTGTTGCTTAAGACTACGTCTTTATTATATGCATTTATTATAGAGTCAAACAGCTCCTCTTGAGATACGTCCTTTAATATATAATCAACCGCTCCCGCCTCAAAGGCTTCAAATATGAGTTTATCATCGTCATGGACTGTGATGATTATTATACTTGTATCAGGTAACTGACCAGATAACTCCTTTGTTGCAGCTATTCCCGCTTTTTCCGTCTCCATTTGTATGTCCATAAGTATAATATCAGGTTTTTCTTTTAGCGCTACATCTTTTATTTCTTCGCCGTTTCTTGCAACGCCCACAATCTCCATATCATTCCGTGACGATATTAAATCAACAAAATGCTGTCTTATGCTGTCTATATCCTCACATACTGCAACTCTTATCTTTGACATTATATTTCTACCTCTCTTTCTTTTATCTGACAAACCTGTCTTTTTGCCATCGGCAATAATATCTCAAACTCTGTGAATTTTCCGTACTTACTCCTGAACGATATTTGTCCGCCCAGTGAGTTTATAGTGCTAAGCACAAATGACAACCCCACTCCCCAGTTCTTCGCCGTTTTCTTCGTTGAGAACAATGGGTTGAATATACGCTTGTAATTCTTTCGCATTATTCCGCATCCGTTATCACGTATATACATACATACCCAGCTCCTTTCGGTCAAAATACGTATATCTATTCTTCCGTTCGTGTCCGATTTCTGGGATATGGCATCGCTTGCATTCTTGAACAGATTTATAAGTGCCTCCTCCATAAGCAAACTGTCTGCACTTATATAAATATCCGTTCCACTGTAATATTTCATTATGTCTATTTCTTTTGGTATCTTTGCTTCTGCTATGGCTGTATCTATACAGTCTATCAGATTTACGTCCTCTATTATCTCTGTTTGCGAGTTGTACAGATTTAATATGTGGGTTAGTCTGCCTAATCCGTTCTTTATCTGCTTATGCATTGCCTCTATATCCTCCATTATTTCAGGCGGAGGATTTTTCTGTTCCATACTCTTGCCTATAAAATCTACAGACAGCAGTATGTTTTTACACGTATGAAATACCGAACGTGTGTCCCGAAACGGTATTTTCGTTTTTTGCGGTGATTTGCGTTTGTACTGTTTCCTTATGTCTATCTTGTCAAACATCTTGCTCTTTATAGCAAGTACGGCAAAGCCTAAAAGTACCGCCGTTATAATTACAAGCCAAAGCAGGTCCGTATGCACTCTGTTAAAGTGTTCGTATGTCGGAAACCGCAAGTAGTCGGGTGCGTATGTTAATATATTTTTATATGGAACGTACTGCACAAATATAAATGCACCCATAAGGTCTATTATTAATAAGTAGAGACTTCGTACCGCAAGCTGTTTTTTCAGATACGTTATTTTTGCTCTGTATATATTTACCGCAAACACTATAAATGGCAGTGCTATGTATGAAATAAGCGTTACTACGTTGTATGTATTTATAAAATGAGCCGCAAGATGAAGTACAGGCGATGTTGTTGAATAGATTTCCACATATAATTTCACGTTCATATAGTGGCTGTTTATTACAGCAAACACCAATGCAGGCAGTGCCGAGACGAATATTAGTATTCGTTTCTTTATTCCTTTTTTCATTTCATGCAATGCTACCATCATCGACATTGCCATATACCCCGCAATTGCGTATGTAAGCACATCAAACATTGTGTAGTAGTTCATCTTAAACTTGCTCAGGAAAAAATGGAATGGTTTTTCCCATTCGTAAAGTGTACTGAAGTCGTACATCTTTACGTATAAAAACAGCGTGAATATCAATTCTGTTTCGATAAGCACTATCATCGTAACGTACATCCACGTGTAGCTGTTACGAAATTTTGTTATAAACACAAATATGCCTAATATGACAAATAGTATCATAAGCAAAACCACAATATTCCACCTCCTGTTTTTTAAGCATAAGGGTATACATTAATTATACATCACGAAAATTGAAAAGTCAATGTTAAAATTTGTCATACAAATTCCACATTTTAGAAAATATTTCGTTTCAAATCTACTTGATTAATATAGTAAAGTAATATATAATAAAAAAGTAAATTAATTTAATCAGGAGCGCCGTTATGACTTATAAAAAAATTGCGCAAGCAGCGAATGTGTCGCTTTCAACTGTTTCCAAGGCTCTGTCAGGGAGCAAGGAAATTAGTGATGAATTGAGACAAAACATTATTCAAATTGCCAAGGAAATGGGTTATTTTGAGAAAAAAAGAAAACGGAAAATTGAATACTCTAAATCAGATGCTATAACTATTGCCGTTATTTGTCCGGAAATAATTTCTCTTTTTTATGCCGGAGAAATAACTGCCATTAAAAATAAAATTGAGGAATCAGGCGGACTTTGTGCAGTATATGTATATGATTTTGATGATAAAAAATTAGAT
This sequence comes from Clostridiales bacterium, assembly GCA_029226065.1. Taxonomy (GTDB): domain Bacteria; phylum Bacillota; class Clostridia; order UBA1381; family UBA1381; genus Ornithomonoglobus. Next base: position 702 of record JAQXXM010000116.1, on the reverse strand, counting down.
AGAATTTTAGAACAAATAACGGTACGCAACAGTGCAGACGGTATTATTTTGTTTGCGGAATATTTGAATAGGTCAAATTATTCTATTCCAATGGTTTGCCTGTCTTCTTCGGAAAATATTCCATATGACACGGTATTCTGCGATACGAATGTTTATATGTCAGATATGATTCGTTATTTAAAGGATTTAGGACATACTGATATAGCGTTTGTAGGTGAACCCAACACAATGTCAAAATTAACGGCATATAGAAAAGCTATGAATACATTGGAAATTCCATATACTTCGGAAAATGAATATATCATAAATGCGAGATTTGAAGAAATCGGGCATCAGGCGGCATTGCAGATTATGCAAAAAAGGAAGATTCCTACAGCTATTATATGTGCTTATGACGAAATTGCTTTGAAAATAATTCATGATTTTTGCCAATGTGGTATCAAAATACCGGAACAAGTGAGCATCATAGGCATAAATGACATTCCCATGTCCTCTTATGCTCCGATTCCGCTGACCACCATTCGTTTTTTCCAAGAAGAACAAGGAGCGCTCGTCGTTAAATTATTATACGATAAAATTTACGAAAACTCAGATATAACACAGCATATTTCAATTGGGCATCGACTGATTGAACGGAAATCAGTCGGCAAAGCACCAAAAAATTGTTATAACGAAAGGACTTAAAAACACATGGGAACTTTA
>JAQXXM010000115.1 GCA_029226065.1 Clostridiales bacterium | reverse complement strand
TTTTTGCAAAGTTTTAGCATTTTTTATATAAACACACGCTACATTTTATCATTTCTCTTGCATAATGCCTCAAAAAGTTTTTTTGTTTACGTGCAGACAAGCATTAGGAGGAGCTGTTGCGTTAGCAACAGCCCCAACGTTAATTTGTTAAATCAAATTTAACAGTCATTGATTTAATGCCATTCTAAGCCTTTGAACGATCTGCGCTAAACGCAACAGCCCCTTGCAAGATAATCACCTGTTCAATACACTGTTTACTGCACTTATGACCTCATCCATAATAATCGGTTTTGAGAGGAAACCGTTCATACCACATTCTTCAGCTGCTTTACGGTCCTCATCAAAAGCATTTGCAGTCATTGCAAGAATAGGTATACCTGACAGTTCCTTATTATCGAGTGCACGAATATGCTTTGTGGCTTCATAGCCGTTCATAATAGGCATTTGAATATCCATAAGCACTAAGTCATAATAACCGGGCTCTGAAACTGCCACTTTTTCCACAGCCTCTGCACCGTTTTCAGCCGACACTATATCAAAGCCGTATCCCTTAAGAAGCTCTGATGCAATTTCACGATTTAACTCATTATCCTCTGCCAAAAGTATTCTCTTGCCGCTAAAGGTGTTAGCATCAGGCCGGATCTTTTCGTTGTTATCTTTCGAATGTCCGAGGGCAGTCAGCAACGATTCCCTCAAATCAGACATAAACATAGGCTTAGAGCAAAATGCCGTAACACCTGCAGCTTTTGCCTCCTCCTCAATATCTGTCCAGTCGTAGGCTGTGAGAATAATTATAGGCGTATCATCTCCAAGACTTCTGATCTGCCTTGTAACTTCAATGCCGTTCATATCAGGCAAACGCCAGTCGATGATGTAAGCGTTGAAAGGATCGTTAATTTCAATAGACTGCTGTGCTCTTAGAACTGCCTCCTTGCCGAACAGTGTCCATTCTGATCGCATACCTACCTGCACAAGCATTTTTGTTACGCCATCACATGTATTAAAATCATCATCTACTACCAACGCTTTAAGGCCCTCTAATTCCTTAATTTTTTCCACACTTCTGCGTTCAGATTGCAGTCGGAGTGACAGAGATATAACAAACTCGGTACCCTTGCCCTGTTCGGTGTTAACCTCTATTTTACCGCCCATCATATCTATAATATTTTTAGAAATAGCCATACCCAGACCTGTACCCTGGATTTTGCTGACAGTAGAGTTGTGTTCACGCTCAAAGGGTTCAAAAATATGCTCCGCAAACTCACGGCTCATACCTATTCCTGTGTCCTTAATACGAATTTCATACAATCCGCGTCCCTCAGGGGCGTTATGGATTTGCTTGATACGTACAGATACAGTACCGCCCGGAGGGGTAAACTTAACAGCATTAGAAAGCAAGTTTAAAAGCACCTGATTAAGACGTGTCTTATCACAGTATACATCCTCATCGGTTACATCCATTGTATCCATGTAAAGCTCTAACTGCTTTGCGTGTATTTGTCCGCTTATAATAGTCTTAATATCATGGAGCATCTCCGACAGATTGGCTTTTGTTTCATCAAGATTGATTTTTCCGCTTTCAATTCTGCTCATATCAAGTATATCATTGATAAGACTCAAAAGATGATTTCCCGACGATAGAATTTTTGAAAGATAGTCCTTTACCTTATTCGGGTTTTCTATATGAGTAAGTGCAAGCGTGGCAAAACCAATCACTGCGTTCATGGGAGTTCGTATATCATGAGACATATTTGACAGGAATATACTCTTTGACCTGTTTGCCGACTCTGCCGCACGCATTGCATCTTCAGCCGCAATACGCAGTTCATTGAGCTCCTTGTTATTCTTCTGCTCAATTTTGATTAATTGACTGCTTCGTTGTCCCTGAATGACAGCAAGCACCGTCAAAACCAATAAAATAAATAGGACAGACATAAAAACAACCATTATTTTCAGACCTGAATTCATCATATTCATCGTACTGACTGCAACATATTCTGCAGGAATAAGCAGCATCATAGTCATATCATACTGCTCCATATTTGCCAGACAATAATAGTATTCCGTCTTATGAAAGTCTATATTTGCAGCAACTATTCCATCACTGCTGAGCTGTGCTTTAATATCATCGAAGCTTCTTCCTCTTATATATTCCGCCTCGTTAAGCACCTTAAATATATTTCTTGCCCCGATAACATCATCGTCATCATTTGCATCATAATATGCCATAGTGCCGTTACTCTTTATTATGTATGTCGCGGCCTTTCCGCCGTACGATTCGGTAGTATAATATTTTTTAAGACTCTTTATGTCTTTTAGCAAAACAAGGTGGGTGAATTTTTTCTCGTCCGCCCCTGCCGTAATAGGTTGTTCCAATTTCTGTGAAAACGCAAGAAATGTACCGTCTACATTGCTTGTATCAGTAACAAACGTATGCCTTGCTTCTCCGTCAGAAAGAAATCCTATATCATCCCAAATCCCAACAGAGCCGTCACTAAGATACGCCGTACCCATTGTGTCTAAAAGCATCAATCGACAATCGTAAAGATCTGTTCTGAAATGCTTTTCCATTGTGTTAATGCCGCCAATCAATGCCTGTTCATCAGCGTAATGTGTCGCCTCTGCCTCCAATTCCATTGCAGAAACAAGATTCCAGTGTGTCTCAAGTCCGTATTCAAGATTAATACGAATTTGCGAGAGCATATCCTCAAGCTGTGTGGAACGCTCCTGAACAGTCTGCTTCACAAGATAAGAACGAATATAAAGAGCACCGCTCGCAATTGAAACCAACAACAAAACAACAAACAAGGCGGGCAAAAGATATTTATTTATATTTTTTCTTTTAAGCATTTCGCAATTCTCCTCTAAAATTCTATATACACCGCCTGTTTACAACACATCAAAGTGTTAGCGCAATACGATATAATCTGTCGGCTCATCAAGCTGTCCGCCGTCTTCTACAAGACGTTTTGTGAGAATATCAATTGCCTTAGGCACATCTATATCAAGCTTTTCAATACCCACCGCATCTTCGATTGCAGGTATGTACCAGTCGCGGTCACCATAAATTATTACAGAATACGTTGCGTTTCGGTCAAGCTTTTTGCCGTCTTTTGTGAGAGTGTTGAGCTTATAGCCGTCATCTGTTTTTGTGATGTCCATCTCAAATCCGCTTGAAACATACAAAGTACTGTCATTGCAGATTGCGCCTCTGTTAGCTGTCAATGCAAGGGTTTCTTCTAC
>JAQXXM010000114.1 GCA_029226065.1 Clostridiales bacterium | reverse complement strand
TTTGTTTTTAACTTTCTTTAAGATAGGTGCATTCACCATCGGTGGCGGTTATGCTATGCTTCCGCTTATTCAGGAGGAGGTTGTGTCAAAAGGCTGGTGTACACCCGGCGAGATTGTAAACTTTATTGCTGTTGCAGAATCCACACCCGGTCCATTTGCTATAAATATATCTACTTATGCCGGCTCTGAAGTCGGCGGTATTATAGGTGCAATTTGTTCTACTATGGGAGTTGTTCTGCCGTCATTTATTATTATTTTAATTGTAGCACACTGTTTTGAGAAGTTTAAGACGAACAAAATCGTTCAAGGCTTGATGTCAGGTCTTAAGCCTGCAGTTATCGGACTAATCGCATCGGCGGTGCTGTCTATAGGCTTGACTGTTTTTCCCATAAATGAAATAGACTTTGCAAGTCCTGAACTGTGGATAAGCGTTGCAACTGTTATAGCGATGGGTGTTCTTGCGTTTAAAAAGGTACATCCGATTATAATAATATGCCTTTCGGCGGCAGTTGGTCTGTTGACAGGTTATTTGCTCTAAAACGGCACATCTCGCAAAAAGGCTGTTATGCTATCCCTGTAAACGATGTAGCATCTTCGATGCGTTTAGTGAACAGGGGTAGTATAACGAACCTGTCTAACATAGTACCTGTGATGTGTAAAAATGGTGCAGAATGGACAAACCTCACCCGACAGCAAACCTATGTTGAAGTAACAAAAGCGGTTATGCTATCCCTGTAAACGTTGTAGCATCTTCGATGCGTTTAGTGAACAGGGGTAGTATAACCGCTATATTTATATTTTTCCGTATCACAAGGGATTTACGTGAATCATACAGTGCTTAACCTGTGGCAGTTTATTTTCAATGTTGTCATGGACAGTCTCCGCAACCTTGTGTGCTTCAAGAAGTGTTATATTGGGATCCTCCGCTATTTCTAAATCAACATATATTTTCGCACCAAAACGGCGTGTCATAAGCTTGTCAATACGCTTTACACCGTCAATTTGCTCGATGCATTTACGAATTTCCTCAATTTCCTCATCAGAGCAGGAATGGTCGACAAGACGGTTTACTGCGTCCATAAATATATCAATTGCCGCCTTTGCAATAAAAATACATATCACAACGCTTGCGATTGGCTCAAATATTTTAAACCCTAAAATCGCACCGCCTATACCTATTAATGAGCCGATTGATGATAACGCATCGGAACGATGATGCCATGCATCGGCAAGCATTGCTGACGAGTTTATTTTTTTTGCGGTGTGTTTTGTGTAATGGTACATCCATTCCTTAACCGCTATAGATACAGCCGCCGCCGCAAGCGTGATTTTACTTGGTATTTCTATATCTGCACCGCTTATAATAATCTTCACTGCCGAGATGCCGATACCAATACCCGTCACAAACAGCATCATTGCAAGAATTATTGAAAATATACTCTCTATGCGTTCATGTCCGTACGGGTGGTCGGTGTCAGACTGTTTTGCTGACATATTTACACCGAACATCACCGCAATAGTAGATACTACGTCCGATGCTGAATGTACAGCATCAGATATCAATGCCTGTGATTTTCCGATAAAACCGACTATAAATTTAAGCAGTGACAATAGTAAATTGACTATTATAGTTATTACCGATACTCTGTTTGCTAACTTTTTATCCATAACAAAACCTCCTTGAAGTTTATCATACCAAGGAGGTTTTGCCTGTCTTGGTATACTGTGTCTATTATAGACATTTCTCATCTATACTATGTAAATACATATTCATTCGTTACAGTATACCACTATTTTTTTATTTTGTCAATATTATCTTGATACTGTTATACTCTGTGTCTCGTGAACGTATCCAACCTCTGCGCCAAGTGTTTCTGAAATAAATCTTAACGGAACCATTGTTGTATCGTTTGTAAGCTCGGGAGCTGCGTCAAGTGTCTTTTCCTCACCGTTTACAACTGCTGTATTGCTTTCAATCTGAAGTGCAATTTCTGTTGTTCCGTCAACTATTTTGACTGACTTTGTCTCACCGTCCCATGTAACCTCTGCGCCAAAAGCCTCTGATATTACACGCAACGGTACAAGAGTTGTGCCCTCACCTGCGATGTATGGTGCTGTTACCTCTATCTTCTCGCCGTTTATGTTAAGAACTGCATCACCTATGTTAAAGGATATTGTTACAGTTTCGGGCTCGTCAATAACTACTATTCTTTCAGGCGGAGTCTGCGGAGGAAGACTCATTGTCTGTATTGTGCAGAATACAAGAAGTTTCTTGCCTGCATACTCCTCCGGGTTTTCTACGTTTAGTACAAGGTTTCCGTCTGCACTTATAAGACGTCCATCTTCCATATCAAACTTGTTAAGAAATACATTCTGCAATGTATCATCTGCTTCTTTCTTTACTACAACGTCTGCAAACTTGATGTCCTTTGTATTAAGAAGTGATGTTGATACAACTATAACGTTATCACCCTCTGCAAATTCAACTTCCTCTGCTGTTTCGTCTGTTGAGAAGTACAAGGTATCGTCTGTTGTTTTGAAATCTACAACCATATCCTCATCGATTACAACTGTCAGTATATCATCCTCAAATGAGTGTACAACTGCGTTATATGAGTTATATGTTACAACCTCGTTTTCAGATATAACAGGCATAACCTCAAGCTTTGAGATTTCTGTTGCTTCCTTGATGTCCTTTGTTCTAAGCTGTGACGGTGACTTAACCTCTACGGCATCGCCCGCATTAATACCTGTAAGGTCAACGCCCTCTGCAGGTATAAACAAGTAGTCAATCTCGTCGATTGTTACTACGATTTCACCCTCACGCATTTCTTTAACAACACCGGTAAATGTGTTAAGCTCAGTCTCAACAGGTGCTGATATGAGCAAAAGGTCTCCCTGCTCAATACCTTCTGTTGTTGCAAATACTGGCATTGTTGATGCAAGCATTGTTGTTCCGATTAGTAATGAAATAATTTTCTTGTTCATAATTTTTTTCTCCTTATTTTTTATTCGTCTTTTTGACGTTTTCATAAGTAATACGATTAAGATAGGGAAAAGGTTGCATATTTTTAAAAATTTTCTATATAATTTATTAAACTACTTTTTTCTGCCTGATTGGAGGGCTTGGGTGATGAGTTACGGATACTCGTATATAATAAACGAAGTAAAGAAATTAGATAACGTACGTGTAATAGGTACATCAATGGAAAACAGAGATATTTTCGCTATTGAAATAGGCTGTGGAGAAAAATGCGCAGTAATGGCCGCCGCATTTCACGGCCTTGAATACCTAACCGCCGCCGCACTGATGCGTTTCGTACACGATTTTATACAAATGCAACACTATCACCAAAAAATACGTGTTATTTTTGTGCCAATGGTCAATCCTGACGGTGTGGAAATTGCATTGCACGGTATCAATCCACAGCTAAAGTATCACAAAGATATAATAAATCACGTAGGAATTACGGAATTTACAAAGGTATGGCAGGCTAACGCTTCGGGCGTTGATATAAACCATAATTTTAATGCGGATTGGCAGAGTGTCTTAAACGCTCCGTCACCTACGAAATATGGCGGTGCATACCCCGAATCCGAGCCTGAAACACGTGCCGTTGCATCTCTTTTGCGAGAGACGGTGCCTGATTTATTTATTGCTTTTCATTCACAGGGAAAGGAGATTTATTATGATTTTAACGGTATGGAAAATAAACTCGCAAAAGGAAACGCAGAATACATCGCAAAAATCTCAGGATATAAAGCCGCAACCACCGAAGGAACAGCGTCTTTTGGAGGAGCAAAGGACTGGTACATTCAAGAATATCATAAAGAGGCTTACACAGTAGAACTTGGCACAGGAAAAAATCCGTTGCCTCACTCTCAACTTGATGAGATGGCAACGGATACACGCAAAATTTGCCTGGGATTGATTGACAGGCTTATAGCTGAAACAAGGGGATGTTAAAAAACAGCACCGATCGTTTGACGGCAAAATCTATCTACTTGTATCATAAATAGATTAAAAACACTGTTAAAATTTTTTTGAAGGTGGCGTTGCGTTAGCAACAGCCCCTTGTGGGGCTGAATGGATTTAGATGCAGAATTCGCGAAACGAAGTAAAATGCGGATTTATACGCATTTTACCTTGCCCGACGGCGTACGCGGGTACTCCGAGGGTGAGTTTCGCGGATAGTTCAAAGGCATTAAATGCAGGAAATCCGCAAACAATGCGGATTTCAACATCAATTTCATTCAATAAGTATTTATCGGACATTGATTTTATGACATTTTAAGCCTTTGAACGATCTGCGCTAAATCCAACAGCACTCTTTATTTATGAATTTTATCAAACAAGGTCTTTGCCTCTTTTGTTAGCTCGCTGTCTGCATCTATGCTGATTGCGTAATTGAGAAGTGAAAGTGCATTAACTGTGTCGTCATCCTCTATACACTGTTTCGCCGCTTCAATTGCGTATTCCTGTTTCTTAACAGGTACATCTTTATAATCGTTTATACCGTTAAGCTCATTTATGGCAACTGTATAGTTTCCTGCCTCAGCATTATGTATAGCATTATTATATTTCATATTCTTCATAACAGGCACACCCACAAAAATCGCCAACAATACGCAAAGAGCAACAATCCCTGCTATTATACCTGTTATCACTAATGCGATTTGTTTTCCTCTCATACACTTCCATCTCCTTTCGTATACTGAAGAACTTTTTACATTAAATACAAAACTGTTGTGTCATTTATATATGTCAACAGCTCAAAAGCTAAAAATACAGCCGTCAATAAATTATCAACGGCTGTATCTCGGTTTCATTTATTATTTTGCTATTAAGACTTACGCCTCAACCTCTGAAACAACACCTGAACCTACTGTTCTACCACCCTCACGGATAGCGAAACGCAGACCCTTTTCAATAGCGATAGGTGTGATTAGCTCAACACTCATCTTTACGTTATCGCCAGGCATACACATCTCTACACCATCGGGTAGGTTGATAACGCCTGTAACGTCTGTTGTTCTGAAGTAGAACTGCGGTCTGTAGTTGTTGAAGAACGGTGTATGACGGCCGCCTTCGTCCTTTGTCAATACATAAACTTCAGCGCTGAACTTTGTGTGCGGATTAACTGAACCCGGCTTAGCAAGTACCTGTCCACGCTCGATTTCGTTTCTTGCAACACCACGAAGAAGTGCACCAACGTTGTCACCTGCTTCAGCGTAGTCAAGAGTCTTTCTGAACATCTCAAGACCTGTAACAACTACCTTACGTCTCTCGTCTGTAAGACCGATGATTTCAACTTCGTCATTTGTGTTAACCTGACCTCTTTCAACTCTACCTGTAGCAACTGTACCACGGCCTGAGATTGAGAATACGTCCTCGACAGGCATCAAGAACGGAAGATCTGACTTTCTCTCCGGTGTCGGGATATAGCTGTCAACAGCATCCATAAGGTCAAGAATACACTTGTACTCAGGAGCATTTACGTCCTGTGAATCACACTCAAGTACGCCAAGAGCTGTACCTGTAATAATCGGAATGTCATCACCCGGGAACTCATACTCTGAAAGCAAGTCACGGATTTCCATCTCAACAAGCTCAAGAAGCTCAGGATCGTCTACCTGGTCTGACTTGTTCATGAATACAACGATATAAGGAACGCCAACCTGTCTTGACAACAAGATGTGCTCTCTTGTCTGAGGCATCGGACCGTCAGCTGCTGAAACAACAAGGATAGCACCGTCCATCTGAGCAGCACCTGTGATCATGTTCTTAACGTAGTCAGCATGTCCAGGACAGTCAACGTGAGCATAGTGACGTGTGTCTGTCTCGTACTCAACGTGAGCTGTTGAAATGGTGATACCTCTTTCTCTCTCTTCCGGAGCCTTATCGATCATATCGTAAGCTTCGAACTGTGCCTGGCCCTTAAGAGCAAGCACCTTTGTGATAGCAGCAGTAAGAGTTGTCTTACCGTGGTCAACGTGACCAATTGTACCGATGTTTACATGCGGCTTATTTCTTTCAAATTTAGCTTTTGCCATTGGAATTTTCCTCCTTAAATATAAAAATATTATAAATTTACACTTATAAGTACATTGTACTATTTTTTTTATAAAAAATCAAGTGTTTTTTGAAAATTTTATAGCCTAAACAGAGATTTTTTCTCTGTTTTGGCTAAAATACATTGTTTTAACAGATTTAACCCTGTTTTCTTTCGCTCATGATCTTCTCCTGGATAGATCTCGGAACTTCACTGTAGTGTGACGGCTCCATTGTGTACTGTCCACGACCCTGTGTTCCTGAACGAAGAACTGTAGCGTAACCGAACATTTCCGATAGCGGAACGTCTGCTGTTACCTGTGTGATACCGCCTGAGCGTGATTCCTGGCTCTTTACCATACCACGTCTTGAGCTTAAGTCACCGATAACGAAACCAAGATAGTCGTCCGGCACGATTACGTTTACAAGCATGATAGGCTCCTTGATAACAGGATCTGCCTTCTTCATACCTTCCTTAAATGCCATTGATGCGGCAATCTTGAACGCCATTTCTGATGAGTCGACTTCGTGGTATGAACCATCATACAATGTAGCCTTAACGTCAACTACGTTGTAGCCTGCAAGTACACCTGACTGCATTGCGCCCTGGATACCTGCGTCTACTGCGGGGATGTATTCCTTAGGAATAGCACCGCCGACTACGGCGTTAACAAACTCATAGCCTTTGCCCTCTTCTAACGGCTCAAGCTTCAGAAGTACGTGACCGTACTGACCTTTACCACCTGACTGACGTGCATACTTATGCTCGATGTTAACTTCTTTCTTGATTGCCTCTCTGTATGAAACCTGAGGCTCACCAACGTTTGCTTCAACCTTAAACTCACGAAGCAAACGGTCAACGATAATCTCAAGATGAAGCTCACCCATACCTGCGATAATAGTCTGGCCTGTTTCCTCATCTGTATATGTCTTGAAAGTCGGGTCCTCTTCTGCAAGCTTTGCAAGAGCTATACCCATCTTTTCCTGACCTGCTTTTGTCTTAGGCTCAATAGCAACACGGATAACGGGTTCGGGGAATTCCATTGATTCAAGAATAATGGGAGCACGCTCATCACAAAGCGTATCGCCTGTTGTAGTATTCTTGAGACCTACAGCCGCCGCGATATCACCGCTGTAAACCGTTTCAAGTTCTTTACGCTGGTTTGCGTGCATCTGAAGAATACGGCCGAATCTTTCCTTGTTGTCCTTTGTGCTGTTAAGCACGTATGAACCTGTGTTAACAGTACCCGAATAAACTCTGAAGAAACAAAGCTTACCAACGAACGGGTCTGTCATAATCTTGAATGCCAACGCACTGAACGGAGCATTGTCATCAGACGGACGTTCTTCCTCCTGCTCTGTTTCGGGGTTAACACCCTTAATAGCAGGAACATCTGTCGGTGCGGGCATATAATCAACAATCGCGTCAAGAAGCTTCTGAACGCCCTTGTTTCTGTATGAAGTACCGCAGGTTACGGGAATCATGGTTACATCAATGGTAGCCTTACGAATTCCTCTCTTTATCTCATCAACAGTGAGCGTTTCACCTTCGAGATATTTTTCCATAAGTTCTTCATCTGTTTCGGCAATATGCTCAACCATTTCACTATGATACTT
>JAQXXM010000113.1 GCA_029226065.1 Clostridiales bacterium | reverse complement strand
ATCAGAGCTTGCTTCAATATTCTTAACAACAACAATCGCCCCTTCCGTTGCAACAGTTGTAACAATGATTTATACATGGGTAAAGAACGGCAAGCCTGACGTTTCAATGTGTCTTAACGCATCACTTGCAGGTCTTGTAGGTATCACAGCAGGTTGTGACGCCCTTGACGCTGTCGGTGCAAGCGTAGTAGGTATTGTATCAGGTATATTGGTAGTAGCAGTTGTTGAGTTGCTTGATCTTAAGCTTCATATTGATGACCCTGTTGGTGCTGTAGGCGTACACATGGCAAACGGTATCTGGGGTACTCTGGCTGTTGGTCTTCTTGCAAACCCTGATGCTCCTGCAGGACTTGAAGGTTTGTTGTACACAGGTTCATTCAAGTTGCTTGGTATACAGATTGTCGGTGTTCTTTCAGTTGGTGTATATGCGGTAATTATGATGGCAATAGCATTTGCATTGATTAAGAAGTTCCACGGACTACGTGCAACAGCTGAAGAAGAAATTGCAGGTCTTGATATGTGCGAGCATGGTCTTCCGAGTGCATACCCCGACTTTGCTCAGGCAGTTGATAAGTTCAGCTCTTATGGCGATTATGAAGATGTAGCTGTTGTAACAGGCACAGAGCCTGTCGCTGATGCAGTACCTGTTAAGAGAGTACCTACTTTCGATGACGGAACATCACCGAAGCTGACAAAAATCGAAATTATTTGTAAGGAATCACGTTTTGACGCTCTTAAGAATGCAATGACAAAGCTTGGCATAACAGGTATGACAGTATCACACGTTATGGGCCACGGTGTACAGCAAGGTAAGCCCGAATATTACAGAGGTGTTCCTGTTGAATCAACACTTCTTCCTAAAGTTCAGGTTGACATAGTTGTAAGCAAGGTACCTGTATCAGATGTAATAGAAACTGCTAAGAAGGTTCTTTACACAGGTCATATCGGAGACGGTAAGATATTTGTCTACGATGTTCTAAACGTAATTAAGGTCAGAACAGGCGAAGAAGGTTTTGACGCATTACAGGATGTTGAATAATACATCTCAAATACAGTTTGTGCAGAGTGGATTTTACATTCACTCTGCACAGGCATATTCTTTTATTAAGTACTATGACTAAGACATTAAAAAGAGAAGTGATACGGTATTTCTGGGACAGACATCATACTCAGAATTTCTGTATTTGCGGAGGGAAATATTATGTGTTCAATAATGGGTTACTGTGGTAAAGGTGCGGACCTTTCCCGTTTTAAAGAAGGATTTATAGAGACCATTTCACGTGGGCCTGACGACTCAAGAATAATAGTAACAAAAAATGGCATTTTAGGCTTTCACAGGCTTTCAATAATGGGGCTTACCAATTCGGGTATGCAGCCCTTTCAGCTCGGGGAAAGCTTTGTTGTGTGTAATGGAGAAATTTACGGTTTTCAGAAAATCAAGGATAAGCTTTCGGAAAAATACACATTCAAAAGCAATTCGGACTGTGAAATACTTCTTCCGATGTATTCTGAATACGGAACGGATATGTTCAAGATGCTTGATGCTGAATTTGCTTGTATAATTTATGACGGTGAAAAGGATAAATATATAGCGGCAAGAGATCCCATCGGAATTCGACCGCTTTACTACGGTTATGATGAAAACGGAATAATAATATTTGCAAGCGAGCCTAAAAACCTGGTTAGTCTTACAGATAAAATTATGCCCTTCCCTCCCGGACATTTCTATGACGGCGAAAAATTTGTATGCTACTGCGACATAGCAAAAACGGAAAAATACTCTGATGACGGACTTGATGAAATATTTAAAAATATTCACAACAAGCTAACTGACGGAGTAAAAAAACGTCTTATTGCAGACGCAAAGGTCGGATTTTTGCTATCAGGCGGTCTTGATTCATCTCTTGTATGTTCAATAGCCGCAAAAAACAGCAACAAGCCCATAAAAACATTTGCTATCGGTATGAGTGAGGATGCAATCGACCTTAAATATGCAAAGGAGGTTGCAGACTACATAAAGAGCGACCATACCGAGGTCATTATAACTAAAGATGATGTACTCTCATCATTAGATACTGTCATAAAGCTTTTAGGCACTTATGACATTACTACTATTCGTGCAAGTATGGGTATGTACCTGCTTTGCCGTGCAATTCATGAGCAAACCGACATCAGAGTTCTTCTTACAGGCGAAATATCAGATGAATTGTTTGGATATAAGTATACAGATTTTGCCCCATCGGCAGAGGCGTTCCAGAGAGAATCTGAAAAAAGAATACGGGAACTGCACATGTATGATGTTCTTCGTGCAGACCGATGCATTTCAGTAAACTCATTAGAGGCAAGAGTACCTTTCGGAGATTTGGATTTCGTAAAATACGTAATGAAAATTAATCCCGAACTAAAACTCAATAAATACAATAAAGGTAAGTATCTTCTCCGCCGTGCATTTGAGGGAGATTATCTACCTGAGTCTATACTGTACCGTGAAAAAGCGGCATTCTCAGACGCTGTAGGTCACTCAATGGTGGATTACCTGAAAGAATATGCAGAGAATTTCTATACCGATGAGGAATATGAAACGAAGCGTAAACAGTACACACATGCACAACCTTTCACAAAGGAATCTCTCCTCTATCGTGAGATTTTTGAGAAGTATTACCCCAATCAAAGTGAAATGATAGTTGATTTCTGGATGCCAAACAAGGAGTGGGAGGGCTGTAATGTAAATGATCCTTCCGCAAGAGTTCTTTCTAATTACGGAGATAGCGGAAAATGATTGATTTTTGCATTGTAATGTGATATAATAAGAAGCGATGTATAAAAAAATTTGCTTAATGCTTAATTTGAAAGGAAAAACGCATGAAATTAAATGTACTACATCTCTTCCCCGACCTGCTCGATCAATATTTCGACTCCGGGAACATTCAATGCTTAAAAAAGCGACTCGAATGGCGAAACATAGAATGTGAAGTCTCATGTATACGTCGTGGAGATCCATTAATTGATCTCTCCGATACGGATATTATACTTATGGGAGGCGGTGCAGACAAAGAACAGCTCTACGTCTGCCGTCATCTGCTCGGATACAAAAACGAGCTTAACGAATACATCGAAAGCGGAGGCTCACTTCTTGCCGTATGCGGCGGCTATCAGCTGCTCGGAAAGTATTACAAACTACATGATGAAACCATAAATGGTCTTGATATCCTTGATATCTACACCGAACAAGGCGACGGACGCCTTATCGGGAACGTAGTTCTTGAATGTGATTTCTTAGATGAGGATCACAACAAAGTAGTGGGATTTGAAAATCACGGTGGCAGGACGTATATAGGTGATCATACACCTTTCGGAAAAGTCCTTTACGGTCACGGTAACGCCGATAACTCCCAATATGACGGAGTTATTTACAAAAACCTGATCGGGACGTATCTGCACGGTCCGTTGTTGCCGAAAAATCCGGCTCTGTGCGATTTTATATTGACAAATGCACTTAAACGGAAGTATAATAAAGATATCGAGCTTGATCCGATTGATGACGAGCTTGAAAGCACAGCAAACACATACATTACAAAAAGATTTTTAACAAGATAAAAGGTTTAAGATACCAATAGGAGGCATTATGAAAGAGAAAATACTTGTTTTGGATTTTGGTGGACAATACAATCAGCTTATAGCACGTAGAGTCAGAGAACATCACGTTTACGCAGAAATTAAACCGTACAATAAAATGTCGGTTGAGGACATTAAAGCTGAAGGCTACAAAGGTATAATTTTTACAGGTGGGCCCAACAGCGTATATGAAAGCACATCACCACGCTGTGATGCAGAAATTTTAAATATAGGCGTACCTATACTCGGTATATGCTACGGCTCACAGCTTATGGCATATCTTGCAGGAGCAGAGGTTGGCAGTGCTGAAAACAGCAGTGAATACGGAAAGACGGACTTAAATATTTCTGAAAATGCTTTATTTAAAAACGTTCCTGAAAAATCCGTGTGTTGGATGAGTCATACCGATTTTATTAAGCACGCTCCCGAAGGCTTTGAGATTATTGCAACAACATCAAAATGTCCTGTTGCGGCAATGTGCGACAGTAAACGTAACCTATATGGCGTTCAGTTCCACCCTGAGGTTACTCATACCGAATATGGTAAAGAGATGCTTTATAATTTCCTGTTTGAAGTATGCCATTGCAGCGGTGACTGGAAAATGGAGAATT
Source organism: Clostridiales bacterium (assembly GCA_029226065.1). Classification (GTDB taxonomy): domain Bacteria; phylum Bacillota; class Clostridia; order UBA1381; family UBA1381; genus Ornithomonoglobus. Next base: position 3,518 of record JAQXXM010000113.1, on the reverse strand, counting down.
TCGTAGAAAATTCAATTGAGGAATACAAGAAAAAGCTTGACGGTAAAAAGGTACTTTTAGCACTTTCAGGCGGTGTTGATTCCTCCGTTGCGGCAGTTTTGCTCCATAAAGCAATAGGTCAAAATCTTACTTGTGTGTTCGTTGATCACGGTCTTTTAAGAAAAGATGAGGGTGATTTCGTGGAACATACATTCCGTGATATGTTCGGAATGAACCTAATCAGAGTAAACGCTGAGGATAGATTTTTGTCAAAGCTTAAAGGCGTTACAGACCCTGAGAAGAAGCGTAAGATTATCGGTGAGGAATTTATCAGGGTATTTGAAGATGAAGCAAAGAAACTCGGAAAGATAAACGTTCTTGTTCAGGGAACGATTTATCCTGATGTTATTGAAAGCGGTAAAGGCGACTCTGCCGTTATAAAGAGTCACCACAACGTAGGAGGACTTCCCGACGTAATTTCATTTGATGAAATAGTAGAGCCACTGCGTGATTTATTCAAAGACGAAGTAAGGGAAACAGGAACACAGCTTGGTATCCCCCATGAACTTGTATGGCGTCAGCCGTTCCCTGGTCCCGGACTTGCAGTAAGAATAATCGGAGAAATTACAAAAGAAAAGCTTGATACACTCCGTGAGGCTGATGCAATTTTCCGTGAGGAGATTGCAAACGCAAAACTTGAACAAGAAACAAACCAATACTTTGCGGTCCTTACAGACCTAAGAAGTGTTGGCGTTATGGGTGATGCCAGAACATACGGCTATACCGTAGCTTTGCGCGCAGTCACAACTGATGACTTTATGACCGCCGAATGGACAAGACTTCCATACGAAGTTCTTGAAAAATCAAGCAATAGAATTACTAACGAAGTTAAAGATATATCAAGAGTAGTCTATGATATAACCAGCAAACCGCCGGCAACGGTTGAGTGGGAATAACGTATCAACCCACTGCCCCCCAATATTGGGGGCAGGTAGGTACGCTTGTGATAAAAAAAGGAGGAAAGAGTCATGACAAAATATATATTTGTAACCGGAGGAGTTGTATCGGGACTCGGAAAAGGGATTACGGCAGCATCTCTGGGACGGCTCTTAAAAGCACGGGGATTAAAGGTTGCAGCGCAAAAACTTGATCCCTATATAAACGTTGATCCGGGAACAATGAGTCCGTATCAGCACGGCGAGGTATATGTAACCGAAGACGGAGCTGAAACCGATCTTGATCTTGGTCACTATGAAAGATTTATTGATGAAAATTTAAACAAATATTCAAATCTTACAACAGGAAAAGTTTACTGGAACGTGTTAAACAAAGAACGTCGAGGTGAATATCTCGGTTCGACCGTCCAGGTTATTCCGCATATTACAAACGAAATTAAAGAATTTGTATACAGAGTTGGCAAAAAAACAAATGCTGATATAGTCATAACCGAAATCGGCGGTACTATAGGCGATATTGAATCTCAGCCTTTTCTTGAGGCTGTACGACAAATTTCACTTGAAGTGGGCAGAGAAAACAGCCTGTTTATCCACGTAACACTCGTTCCTTTCCTGCGAGGCAGTGACGAACATAAGTCAAAGCCTACGCAACATTCCGTAAAAGAATTACAAGGTATGGGAATAAATCCCAACATTGTTGTATTACGTTGCGACACACCTCTCGAAAAAAATATTTTTGAAAAAATATCAATGTTCTGTAACGTAAAGCCCGATTGTGTTATTGAGAATATAACACTCCCCAACCTCTACGAAGCTCCCCTTATGCTTGAGAAAGCAAACTTCTCGTCGGTTGTATGCCGCGAGCTTGGTATTGATGCAAATGAGCCTGATTTAGCAGAATGGTCAAAAATGGTGGACCGTATCAAATCAAGGAGCAAGAGCGTAGATATCGGACTTGTAGGCAAATATGTGGCACTTCATGATGCGTATCTATCAGTATCTGAAGCACTCAACCATGCAGGATATTATCACGATGCACAGATTAACATACACTGGATAGATTCAGAGAAAATTACAGAAAATAATGTTGATGAGATACTGGGCGGTCTTGACGGAATACTTGTCCCGGGCGGATTTGGCTCACGAGGCATTGAGGGAATGATTCTTGCGGCAAAGTATGCAAGAGAGAACCATCTCCCCTATTTCGGAATATGCTTAGGTATGCAGATAGCAGTTATTGAATATGCAAGAAATGCAGCAGGGATTACCGATGCAAATTCAGGCGAATTTGATGAGCTTTGCCAAAATAAAGTCATTGATTTTATGCCAGGTCAAAGCGATGATATAGATAAAGGCGGTACACTCCGTTTGGGTGCATATCCCTGCAACATTAAACCCGGTACAACTATGGAGCGTTGCTACGGCACTCCTCAAATAAGCGAGCGACACAGACATCGCTATGAATTTAATAACGATTACAGAGAGTTACTGCAAAGCAAAGGACTTACTCTTGGCGGTACATCTCCCGATGGCAGACTTGTAGAAACAATCGAGCTTACTGAAAGACCGTTTTATGTAGGTGTGCAGTATCATCCTGAGTTTAAGAGCCGTCCCACAAACCCGCATCCGCTGTTTGTAGGATTTATCGGTGCAGCATGCGAAAAGAAATCGGAGGAATAAGATGAGCGTACATGAAGAATGTGGAGTATTCGGTGTCTTTGCACCAAAGCCTTCCCGTACCGCCGACCTTGTTTATTACGGACTTTATGCTCTGCAACACAGAGGTCAGGAAAGCTGCGGAATTGTAGTATGCGATGACGGTTTGTTTTACTCTCATAAAGACACAGGACTTGTTGGCGATGTATTTAAAGAAAGCCTTGACACATTCCCCGAGGGAAGTATGGCTGTTGGGCATGTCAGATACGGCACAACAGGCGGTTCAGGCAGACAGAACTGCCAGCCAATTGAAGTTAATCACCAGAAAGGACGTATGGCAATAGCCCATAACGGTAATTTAAGCAATGCTTATGAACTAAGAAACAATCTTGAATTATCGGGTGCAATATTCCATACTACGAGTGATACGGAAACTATCGCATATATCATTACAAAAGAGCGTCTTAACGCCCCATCAATTGAGGAGGCAGTAAGCCGTACAATGAACGTGATTGACGGTGCATACTCTCTTATAGTTATGTCACCTGCAAAAATGATTGCGTGCCGTGATCCGTACGGATTTAGACCTCTCTGCTACGGAGTAATGGAGGATGGCACTTATGTAATAGCGTCAGAGAGCTGTGCCTTATCTGCCGTAGGTGCTGAATTTGTAAGGGATTTAATGCCAGGTGAAATTCTTGTGTTTACCAAAAACGGAATAGAACAAAGAACAGAACATTGCAATAAAAAATCCAAGAAAACTTGTATATTTGAATATATATACTTTGCAAGACCTGACTCAACAATAGACGGTGTATCAGTCCATGAAGCACGAAAAAGAGCAGGACATATTCTTGCCAAATGTCACCCGGTTGATGCTGATGTAGTTATAGGCGTTCCTGACTCTGGTCTTGATGCGGCGTTGGG
>JAQXXM010000112.1 GCA_029226065.1 Clostridiales bacterium | reverse complement strand
GAAAACTGCTTTATGGGGTATCTGTATTCTTTTAAGACCGCAAATCCCTTTGGGGTTTTAACAATTACACAAATACCCGATTTTATGTTTATAAATGAATATTTTGCAGGCTTATTATCAATCTCCAGCTCATCCTCAGTAATCTGAAATCTCGATGCTGAAATTGTTTTACTCGATAAAACCTTTAATTTATCTATATTCACAGCTTTTCTCCCTGTTTCAGTTTATTTCTGAAATCATCTTCTCCGCAGACTCAAGCTTAGCTGATACATCAGTACAGTTTTCGCCGCTAAATGCATAATAGAATTTAATTTTGGGTTCTGTTCCTGACGGACGTACCGCAAACCAGCCGTCTTGCATCATAAACTTCAATACATTCGACTTAGGAAGTCCGTCTATTCCCTCATTATAGTCAAGGACTTTTTCTACTTCGCTTCCACCGATGTATTTGGGCGGATTTGCTCTAAGCTCTGACATTATCTCTTTTATGCGGATACTTCCCTCTTCGCCGTACAATGTCTTTGTAGCAAGACGTTCCTCACAGTAGCCGTATTTTTTATACAGCTCCTGCAAGCCGTCATAAAGCGTCATACCGTGTCCTGCATAGTCTGCCGCCATTTCGCATATAAGCATTGCGGCAACTACTGCATCCTTATCACGTGCATACGTACCTTTCAAGTAGCCATAGCTTTCCTCTAAGCCGAAAAGATACGTATGTAAATTTGAAGCTTCAAATTCCTTAATCTTCTCGCCTATATACTTAAAGCCTGTCAAAACGTCAATAACCTCAACGCCATAGCTTGCGGCGATTTTACGCACAAGCTCGGTCGTAACAATCGTCTTTACAACTGCACCGTTGCACGGCAGTGTATTGTTTTCTTTGTGCTTACGCAAAATGAACTCGCATAACAAGCTTCCTGTCTGATTGCCGTTAAGGCAGATATATTCACCACTGTCCGTTCTGACTGCAACACCTATTCTGTCACAGTCGGGGTCCGTTCCGAACACAAGGTCTGCACCGTTCTTTTGTGCAAGGCTTATCGCCATATCAAGCGCTTCCTTATTCTCGGGGTTTGGTGAATTTACTGTCGGGAAATTACCGTCAGGCAGTTCCTGCTCGTTTACAATTATTACATTCTCTACGCCGATTTCAGATAATATTCTGCGTACAGGTATATTGCCGCTACCGTGAATAGGCGTATAGACAACCTTAAACCCGTTCGGTATATCAATCTTCATCGACTGTTCCTTTACGGCTTTAATATATGCATCGTCTACGGCTTTGCCTATTTCTATATAGTCAGGCTCTGCTACAAGAACGTCATTAAAAATATCAAGCTTGTCGATATATTTTAATATGCCGTCAGCAGTGTTGGGCGGAATTTGTCCGCCGTCCTCGCCGTAAACCTTATAGCCGTTATATTCTTTAGGGTTATGACTTGCAGTAATTACAATGCCACGTGCCGTACCTAAATGACGTACCGCAAATGACAGCATAGGTGTAGGACGGAGCGAGTCGAACAAATACGCTTTAATACCGTTTGCCGCAAGCACCTTAGTACATTCTATAGCAAACTCACGTGACATTATACGTGAATCGTGAGCAATGACAACACCTTTGCTCTTTACATCTTCACCACAGTCCTTTAGCTCGTTTGCAAGACCTTGCGTTGCTTTACGTACAGTGTATATATTCATTCTGTTCGTGCCTGCACCTAAAATACCACGCAAACCGCCTGTGCCAAACTCCAAATCACGATAAAAACGGTCATAAATTTCCTTTTCACTAAGCCCTGAAAGCTCGTTTTTATCATCTGTTTCGTTCAGCCAACGCTGATACATTGTTTCAATCCTGCTGTCCATATAGTCCACTCCTTAAAGCTTGTTATTTGCTGTTTCTGTCGATAAGCTCGTTTATTTTCTTTACGCTCTCATGTGTATTATAGCCATCTGCGGGTGTGTTCTTGCAGTAGTCTATCATCTTGTCTATTGTAGTTGTAGCAACGTGCAGACGTGTATCACTTGATGCGTAGTAGATATACAAATCGCCGTCTTTTTCAATAGCACCGTTACAGAACACAACGTTTGAAACATCGCCGACTCTTTCAGCGTTTATAGGTGCTATAAAGTAACCGCCCGGTGTATAAATTACCTTTTGCGGATCGTCAAGGTCTGTCATAAAGCAATACAATACGTATCTTAAACCTGCCGCTGTGTTACGTACACCGTGTGCAATATGTAACCAACCCTCTTTTGTCTTTATAGGTGTTGCACCTGCACCGTTTTTGCTTTCCTTAATTGTATGGTAAATTCTCTTCTCGATTATGTTTTCCTCTGTTATTACAGCCTTTGTTATATCGTCAACCAACGCACAGCCTATTCCGCCGCCACCGCCAACGTCTATAAATCCATCTGACGGACGTGTATAGAGCATATACTTGCCATCAACAAATTCAGGATGAAGCACAACGTTTCTCTGCTGATACTTTGTATCAAGGTCCGGAAGTCTCTCCCAGCTATCGAGATCCTTTGTACGTACTATACCGCACTTTGCAACAGCTGATGATGTGTCATCTACAGTCTTGTCCTTTCTCTCACTGCAAAACAGGCCGTAAATCCAGCCGTCCTCATGCTGTGTAAGACGCATATCATATATGTTAGTATCAGGCTCATCATATACGGGTATTGTTATCGGTCTATTGCGGAACTTGAAGTTATCAATTCCGTTATCACTCTCGCATACTGCAAAATATGATTTTCTGTCAACGCCCTCTATTCTCGGTACAAGCACGAACTTGCCGTTAAGATAAATTGCTCCCGAATTTAGTACGGCATTAACACCGATACGCTCCATAAAATACGGATTGCGTTCCTCATCAAAATCAAATCTCCATTCAAGCGGTATATGCTGTTCTGTAAGTACAGGGTTTACGTATCTGTCAAATACACCGTTATACCATGATTCGTCCTTTACATTCTTCCTTGTTACAAGCTCCTCATGCTTTTTTATAAATTCTGCTTTGTTCATTTTTTTGTCTCCTGTTATATTCTTTTTAATAACATCACATTACCTGTGCGGTCATCATCATTAATTATGAGTTTATCGGCTGATACAACGCTGTTGCTGTCATACAACGTATCAACCACATCATATTTGCCGTCAAGGTCAATTTCCAACGTTTTAGCGTTATTAAATGTATGGTAAACCACCAATACCTCCGACTTATCCCTTGAGTATCTCACCACTGCCTGTGTACCCTGTGGATTGCGATTATTTATGAAGTCAGTTCTGTATATTGTACTTCTGCCGTCTTTTATTATATGGCATACCTTTTCATACATAGCCTCTGCATCGTAAATCATATTCATTTGAGCATCTGAAAGCTTGTCGATATAACCCGACCAGCAAAGTCTGCCCAAAAAGCCTGACGATATAATATACTTTGTGTGTGCATTGTCAAAATCGTCCTTTAGTACGCACCATACCTGGCTCTGACGAGGTGATATGAGATAGTGCATATTAGCGGCAACTATTGGCACTTCAATACATTCGTGAGCATCAGAGAATGAGCTCATCGCCGTAACACCCATCATCATCGGGTCAAGTCTTGCGCCGCCTGATGCACAGTTCTCGATTATAAGGTCAGGGATTTGCTCTTTCATATACTTGAAGAAGTCACGTACTGCAAGCATTTGCTGCCTTAATCCCTCGCCCAAGCTTTCCGCACCGTCACAGCCCAAGCCGATATTTGCGTTATAATCAACCTTTAAATAACCTATTCCGTTGTCCTTCATAAACTTTACAAGCACATTATCAAGATGCTCAACAGCTTTAGGATTTCTTAAATCAAGGAACTTTGTAGGCACTGCATTACAAAGTGCGTTTTTATATACATATCCGTCCTTTGTGAGGTTGCAGTCGTCGTACTTTTCATTAAAGCGGTTTGCACTCTCACGAATACACTCAAACTCCATCCACATACCGGGTATAAAGCCTCTTTTGCGGATTTCATCAGTGTATGCCTTAAAGCCGTTGGGGAACTTTGTTTTATCAAGCTCCCAGTCACCTACCGAGCCTGTCTGCCAGCCGTCGTCTACTACAAAGTATTTAACCTTTGTGTTTTTAAGGCTGTCGGCAAGGCTTAGGAGTTTTTTCTCGGACGTGTCTCCCCAATGTGTTACCCAGTCATTGAAAATAATTGGCATACCCTCTTCGCCGTAAGCGTCAATATCACGATTGTTCATTTCGAGCAAGTCGTTTGACACCTCATCTATGCCGCCTGTTGCAACGGCAACATAAGCCGTAGGAGCTGTAAACGTCTCGCCGTCTTTTACTTCCTTACGCCATGCACCGAACTTGTAATCAGCAAGACCGATAGAAAGCGACAACGGCGTGCCGTAACGTGACAGCTCTGCCTGCCATGACGCATTATGCTTGATTTTCATACCCCATGTGCATTTGTTTTTGTAGTCCTCCAACGCAATATACGGGTGATACCTGCCTACCGATTTTGAGCCGATTACGCCTATCTTTTCACTCTCAAATGAGCCGCCCCATGACTTTTCCATATTTATTTCGGGGAGAGTTCTTGCAATATGCTTACCCTCGGTTGCCCAGCCGCCTTTAAATGTATGTAACGAAAGGCTTTCCGAGCCGTCATCTGTCATAAACGGTGACATATTATCAAGTGATGCTGATGTTATCATTTCAAGAAGCACCGTTTTGCCTGTATTATTAACAAACTCACAGCTAACCTCAAATCCGTTCTCGTCGCCGTAATGAGTGAGCGTATGACAAACGCCGTAACCCTCGTCGGCAACTACGTACGTCTTTATCCATTGGCAGTCCTCACCTGCCCCTGTCTCCTGACGGTCAAACTTAAGTGCTTTTGTTGTTTCACTTAACTTAAATGTTGCATCGGGCATAGGCGTAGTGTGGTGTGCCAAGTGCAGATGCACCAACGAGCCTGCGTACCAGTCAAGATGGTTTGGGTATCCGCCATCGTTTACAATAACCTTTTCAAACGTATCATTAACCTTATCCTCTGTGCCGCACGGCAAAAGCAGCATAAATACCGCCTTTGTGTCACTCATTACTACGTATCTGACAGTAGTTTTGCTGAACTTGTAATCGTAAAATGTGTAATTATGTCCATTAGTTTGTAATGCCTGCATCTTACTCCTCCGTTTTAATATATTTTTCGGCTATTTTATAAATTGTCTTTGCCATTTCAAAGAAACCACGATCGTTGGGGTGAACGTTTTCGGGTGTTGAATAATCACCACGCATAAAATCGGGGAACATATCACGTCCGTCAATGAAATGCACAAGCTTATCACCTGCATCAACGGCATTCTGATATGTTTCTTTGATTACTTGCTTAATACCTGCCTGAATAGGCGATGTTTTCGCTCCGAACTCGGGACGTGAAATAAAAATCACAGGTACATCAGGATGCGACTGACGAATGATTTTGAAAAACGGCTCATGCGTTGCCTTGAAATATTCGACAGTTTCGGCATTGTAGCCGTATTCCATAACGAACAAGTCAAAATCAAGCTCTGCCATTTTTCGTGCAATAACCTCTTCACCAAAACAGTTGCCCGAAAAACCGAGATTAATAATCTCACAATCTAACATTCTGCCTAACAGCACGGGATACGTAAGTCCCGGACGTGATGCACAAGCACCATGGGTTACGGATGAACCGTAGAACAGAATTTTTTTCTTGTTCTTTCGTTCCGAGCCTTTTTCGATTATAGAGCCTTTGTCTATGCCTATATCAAAATCACGTACCCATGAGCATAGCGGAAGATAGAGCATATAGTCATACATCTCGTTATCATCAGAGACAGTCATTTCCATATCAAGCGTATCCTCGCCTATCCCTGGGCGGAAATTGTTGCACAAACGAAATTCACCGTCTGAGAATTTGTAAAGGTCAAATCCTGCATCTGATAATTGTGACAGCGAATCACTCTCACGTTTCCAGTCATATTCGCAGTAAAGTGCCATCTTTTTTGAATTTGTACGAAAACGTATCACCGTACCCGGAGAGCCCTTGCATATTTCCTGCATATTTTCCGAAAACGTTTCCACCATCGGAATGGGCAAGCGTGTAAAATTCTTGTTTTCGTTATAGAACGGCAACCCTTCAATTGTCAGTTCCCTGTAATTGTGAAAATCATATTCATCCTTCTTAGCCGAATACGTAACAAAATTTTTATCAGCCTCATGTTTTTTCATTGTCAAAATCCCCTTGTCTTTATAAAAAAGTCACTATCGTGACTGTCGTTTCGTTGCACTTCACTCCAATAGGTAGACTTTTTTTGAATAAGCAAAATTGCTCACTCAAAACGAGCAATTTCCTATGTTATAAATACATTCTACCATATTATGTATAAAATGTCAATAAGAAACAAGACTGTTGCTATTAATTACAACAGCCTGTTTTTCTGTTAGCTTTTTATATATTCAATCTTCGGGCTTCCGATAATACCGAACTTTCTCAGCTCGTATTCATACTTGTATGCACAACGGTCGTCAATTTCAAAATTCCAGCTACCTGCGTTTATAAAGGTTTCCTCAAAGGTTGCTATATGCAACGCACCGAAGGAATTATGGCGGTTACCGTAAATCACTAATTCAAGGCGGTGTTTTCCGGCTTTTAGATTTGGAATTTTAAGCTTATACGGTGAAAAGGCTATCGTACCAACATCTACGCCATCAAGAATGACTGCCACAGCAGGTCCTGCAAATGAATTGAGCGTTATCACTCCATCACAGTCGCATGGTGCTTCTATATCCATACCGTATGTAAGTGTTCCGCCGTAAAACGGCATACCATGTGATGAAACATCTCCAAAACCATGCTTATATGAGGGTTTAACGAGAGTTTTTTCCGTACCCTCAAGTCTTACATCGAACTCACCTAAAATGAAATAGTGTTCAAGGTCTGAATACTTGCCAAACGGCATAGTTACCTCGATTACGTTTCTGCCTGCACCTATTTGCGGTAACGGATATGTTTTTATGGATTTATCGGTAAAGTATCCGTCCGATACCATTTTAACTTTTACGCCGTTAAGCGATACATCGCTTATCTCACCGTCCTCGCACGCAAGCTTTGCATCAGACACTGTTATCTCGCTGTCAAATTCAAAACGAAGCGTTACTGTATGCGACTTTTCCCACTGTTTCTCTCTTAACCAAGGCTGCATACATGAGGGCTTATATCCAAGCTCCGCCATAACGTTTTTATATATTTTTCGTATATTTTCATACGGACGGTATTCACCGTTATCAATTCTGTATTCACCGCTGTCAAAAAGGACAACATTTGGCTCGGCACGCATACAGTCCACCTTACCGAAAATGAATTCTGTTTTGATTGGATTTTCTGTTATATTCTCTGTTCTGTGAGAGCGTTCTGATAACGGATTAAGCCGCAGTAAGAGACTCGATGACTGATAGAATGTGTAGTATACGTATGTATGGCCATCCAAAACATCAAAGTCTGCCATTTTTATCTCGCCTGAAAGTGTATCATAAATAAGAGGCGTATATTCACCTTTTATTCTTATTGTTCTGCGTTTTGCCTCCGCATGGTTTTTATGCTCCTTATCAAGTCTTTTCATAGGTGCTACAAAAAGCCATGAGCAGGTATTATCACAGCGTAACTGATAAATACAGTTATCAGAAAGAGACATATCCTCTTCGGTTATTTTTATTAAACGTTCACTATCAAGGGCGTTAATAATGCTGTACTTGTCAAGCTGAACATTAACGGCTTTTTTAAACAACTCCTGCGGTCTTTTTGACAAAACCGCCTCCTCATATTCGGGTGCTTTTCCGGCAAAAATAAGTTTGCCGCCATTTGCGTTAAATCGTTCTAATATATCGAGTGTTGAAGTACGCAGTGTTTCACAGCCTGCGACAACAATTGCACTGTAGCGCATATATCCTACCTGAAGAATGTCCGATATTACGCCTACCTGCGCGGGCAGTTCTGATTCTGCGATGTAATCAAAGTCAATCTGACCTTCAAGCAGCCACTCGCACACATTTTTGAAAACATAATCAAGCCCTTTTATGTGATCCCGTACCTTATCATTAGGTCCATAATTTATGTGACAGCTGTCAATGGGATGAATAACGCCAACTTTAACAACAGGCTTACCACGTGTAAGGGCGGTATTCACTCTTGCAAAATGGTCCTCAAGGTAGCTAAAACGTTCATACCAAGGCGATTGATAGGAGAAAAACTCGGGATAATCTCTTTTTGCACAACCCTTCATTGAGGCATGCGAAAGATGCGGAACACGTATGGTTACGCCTAATGCCGCCTGCCAGTCGCCCTGATTTTTCAGTCCTCTGAAGTCGTAGTCATAATTAGAAACACCGTAAAGTTCCGACGCCATTCCCTCTCTGCCGTCCTGATGTACTATAGACTGTACCTGCTTAAGCCCTGTATAGAAGTAATCGTTTGCGAACATATCAATACCCGGTAGCTGCATATATCGGTACGATGGCATAACCGAACCGTTACCACGGGTCTGTCCCCAAAGCGTTTCCTCCTCCATTAAATGGCCCGTAAGCATAATACCGTTTTTATCACACCACTTTCCGACATTTCTTGCAAATGCATCTGTAAAAAGTCTTGTCCAGAAATCATGGAGTCTGAAACGTGCCGCAGACTTTTTGCCGTTTGGCAGTTCCCATAATGCTTCAGGCAAATCCTTGTAAATCTCATACCCAAACTTCTTTTTAAACTCATCAGGCATAACAATACTCCAAGGCAAGCTTGCAGTGCCATCACCACTCTTGTTGAAAGGTACTATGCGTATATGGAGTATTTCATCGGTAAAAATGGACGGAACAACACTTCCGAACATATCCCCTACTGTTTCCTTGTATTTTTCGTGTGTAATCTCTATAAACTTATCAAGTGCCTCTTTATTAAAGGAGTCGACATAAGTTGCGTTGTTAAACCAAGCAGAAGGCTCATCAGCTTCGGAATAAGCATACCATTTTTCACCATCTGCCGTATCATTTTTATCTATTATTTTAAAGCTTATAAGCTCATTATTTTCATTAACTGTAATATCATATACAACCTCAAGATAACGACCGCCGTTTTCAGAGGCTGTATCTCTGTCATTTTCCGTTTTCAATTCCTCACGAGTAAAAAGCAGTTTACGCTCTCGGTAGCGGGGATTTTTTGTCAGTATACCCCCTGCAAAACCCGATGAATATCTGTCCTCATCATAAAGACACGCAAGCATATCTTCCTTTTCTGCTTTATCGGCGCATTTTTTAACTGCATCCATAAATTCGTCACTAAGATACGCAGTATCAAGTCCGTCACGTGGGTGCATATAAAAACCGCCAAATCCCATTTTTTTGAATATCTCAATCTGACGGCAAAGCTCCGTCGGATCAAGCTTACAGTTCCATGACCAGAATGGCGTTCCCCTGTATTCGCTTGTGGGATTTTTGAAAAGTTCATTTGATAATTCATTATAATTATTTTTTGGATAATACATTGCTTTCCCTCCGTAATTGCTAATATTTGTGTATACATCTGACGGAGCTGTTGTAAAACAAATCACAACAGCCCCCATAGAATTATTTAACTATTTCAAAGTTCATTGCCTTTGTGTCCCTTGTAAGCGTAAAGCTTATAGTGTCACCATTAGTTGTAACAGCGATTTCAGCCTTACGTGAACCGTCAGAATTCAGCGAATAAACCTTGTAATTGCCCGATACACCCTTTAGTGTAACAGTACCCACAATCTGCTCGGTTAATATCGTGTTATCACCGCCGATTTTTATGTACTTTCCATCCTCTGAAAGGACTTGACCGTGGTTACGAGAGTTACCAACAAGTGAGAGCAATACTCTGTTTGATGTAGCAATTGAATTGTCATTTAACGACGTCAGCATAACTGCGGCAAAATCGTTTGTGACATTCAGCTTCAAATTTTTGGTCTCAACGGTTTTTCCGCCGATGTAACCTGTCACTGCCTGAGATTTTAGAGTATTAACCTTGAATATACTCTGACCAAGGTCGGTTATAAGCTCACCTGTAGATGATGTGTATGTAACAGCCTCACCGTTAAGCTCCTTAGTTGTATTTGCTGTTGCTGTAGTGTTAATTGAGTCATCAGACGTTGCAGACGACGTTACATTATAGAACTTGATACCTGTCTTTCCGATAAGTGCCTGACGTGACAGATTCGGGACATAGTGCATTCCAACCCATACATCATTACCTGATTTATCCTTACCCAGACCAATGTAAATTTCAGAATCGCTGTCGTAGCTCACATAGCAACCGCTTTGTGCCTCTTGTACATCGCCGCGATTAAACATAATTGACGCTGCAGGGAATATTGAACGCTGTACGGGGTCCTCTGTAAATGAGAACGGACTGTCCAGATTACTTGTATATCCATCCTCAAGGTTAGCGTGATAATTTGGTGCAGAATTCCATGCAAATGACAGAGGATTCCACTTATGCATACTTGCAAAGGCAGACATCATGACAGGTCCTTCTCCGTGTGTTAAAGTACCTGCACATTCAAGCCACTCTGAAATAACGAAGGGCTTACCTGATATGCGTGAGGATGCAAGCCAGCCAATGAATCCGAGATTTCCAACATAATCACTGTCTCCATTTTTCAGAATATCCGCATCAAGCATTGAAATGTTACCTGCTTTTGTATACGGACCTGTACGGTTAAACGGTGCTAAGTCTGTACCATCAGTGTTGAGAGTACCCGATGGATGTCCCCAATATATGTGTGTATCGGCAAAATCGGTCTTTGATGCGTTGGGATGCGCTATCTGCGGCTGAGCATCGCCGAAGATTGTGTTACCCGTAACTGCACATTTAACACCTACATCATTCTTAAGATACGTATACATCGAAGTTAAGTAATTATCCATTATATACTTAATGAATAATTCCTCATCATTAATTCGGTTGTTATTATATATGAGTGAACGGAAAATATAAATTTTCGTAGACGCACTTTCTTTTTCTCCATCTACTGTGTAGCCATAGGCATTGCCCCAGACCGATTTTAGTTTCAACTCCAAACCTGCGTCAGTGGTTACCGAATATTTACTCTTTAACCAATCCCTGTACTTAGTGCATAGTTCATTGTAGTAAGTCGGATATTTTGCACTGTATTCTTTAGTTTCTGCATCCTGTGTTAACCATCCAAAGGTTGGTAATGAAAACTCATTCTTTAAATCCATCATTGCAAATGCAGGGTCCTGGGCAAGAGTCTTGCCTGTGTATGTATTTTCCTTTGTCAGGAGCATACGTGAAAATTCCTTCTGCAGTGCAATTGCCTGATCGTTAAAGTAGCAAATCGGAGCAAGTCCGCCGCCTAAGCCGTCAACATTCTCTAAGCCTGCTACATTGCCGACGCCGTTTTTGTACATTGATGCAGGCATTGAAACCATCTGATCTATGTAGAAGTAAACTCCGTGGTCTTTCAGACACTTTAAAAGATATGTGAACTTATCCCATGACTCTTCATCAATCTTTGTAGCATCGCCCGTAAATCCGAAGAGTGAAGGTGTTCTTGTACCATCGATCATATGGAAACGAACAAGGTTAAAACCTGCGGCGGCAATATTATCTGCTATTCTTTCTGCCTCTTCGTGAGAGTCGGGGAATGCACCCTTACTACCTATGTTTGTACCCCAGAACTTGATTTCCGTATCATCTGACTTATCGGCTGTGTTTTTATCAAGCATAAACTTGTCGCCGTCAGCGTATATAAATCCGTTAGCGTCTATTGTTGATGCGTTACCCAATGTAAATGACGCATCAAGCGCACTGCCCTTTTCTATTACAAGAGGTTGTTCATACTCGTAATAGTTTGACAAGTCAGGGTTATATTTGTTGTTAATATCAACATCTGAAACGGAGTACTTAGATAAATCCTCGGGCAAATCAACAATTTTATAGTATATATCTCCGCCCTTGGCGTCTGTCATCTTGAAGTATGTATCACTTACTTTCTCACAAGCTGTGATACCGTCACGTTTCATATAGCTTGCAAAGCTTGCAAAATCCTGACCGCCGTTATATATTACACCCTTAGTGTTATCAATAAGATTTACATAGTATGGACTGTTGCTGTCTATAACGGAGCTTATCGGCTCTGTGTTATTAATACCGTATGAAATATTACCAATATATAGCTTATCCTGAAGATATGCACTGTCGCTCTTCTTTGCAGTTGAGCCTATCTCAATTTCAGAGAAGCCGTACCATTTACCGAAATTATCACCGTTTACGCCGAATGCCTTATCAGCCAATACAAGCTGTCCGTCAAGGTACGCATCAAACGTGTTTGGTGTACCGCTCTGGGTATCGGCTTTATTGATATAAAGCTTTACGTTATACCACTTCTCAGGCGTTACGGTAATGGCAGTGTCTTTTATCTTTACAGGGTATCCTAAAATGTACATTCTGCCGTTGGACTTAACCTGCACAAGCTCTGACATATCGCCT
>JAQXXM010000111.1 GCA_029226065.1 Clostridiales bacterium | reverse complement strand
ATGGGATCTTTCAGACACCTTCAACGGACTTATGATGATTCCTAACCTTATAGGTGTGCTTGTCCTTGCACCGTTAGTATTCAAATGTACAAAGAACTACTGTGACCGTCATTTCCGTCATTTAGATGTAGAGCCTATGCTGTCTGTTTATCCCGATATTCAGGAGGAACATGCAGAGGCAGTAAAAAAAGGTTCAGAATAATATTTAACTGCAAAACAATTCTGAAACTCTTGTTACCCGCTTATGCGGCTGAGTTTCAGAATTGTTTTTGTTTTATGTTAAATTCGGTTTATTTGCTTTTAATTATCCGTATTATGCTGCTTATTTATTAACTCCACAAACTCATAGTTATTCTTCGTTGCACGCAAAAGCTGTAGAATTTTCGGGTATCCCTCGTTGCCCTCACGTGAGAGTATGCGTCTTATTGCCCAGCTTGCCTTTATGGTATCTTGCGATATTAACATCTCCTCACGGCGTGTTCCTGACTTAACAATATCAATTGCAGGGAAAATACGTCGTTCCTGAAGTGTTCTGTCAAGTCTTAATTCCATATTGCCCGTACCCTTAAATTCCTCAAAAATAACATCGTCCATACGGCTTCCCGTTTCAATAAGGGCAGTTGCAATAATTGTCAGACTTCCTCCGTTTTCAATATTACGTGCCGCACCGAAAAACTTTTTCGGCTTATACAACGCTGTCGGATCAAGACCGCCCGTTAAAGTTTTGCCTGTTGCAGGCTCGGTCAGGTTATACGCACGCACTAATCTTGTAATCGAATCGAGTAAAATCACTACGTCCTTATCCTGCTCCACAAGCCTTTGGGCACGTTCTAAAACAAGTTCGGAGAGTCGGCAATGGTTTTCAGGCTGCTGATCGAAGGTGGAATATATAACGTCACAGTAAATTGACTTTTTAATATCCGTTACCTCCTCAGGCCGCTCATCAATTAAAAGAATAATAAGCTTGATTTCAGGATTGCTCTTTCTTATGGCATTTGCAAGGCTCTTTATAATAGTAGTTTTTCCTGCCTTTGGCGGTGCGACTATCATTCCTCGCTGTCCTTTTCCGATAGGTGAAATTATGTCTATAAGACGTGTGGCATATTCGCTTTCGTCCATTTCAAGATTAATTCGCTCATCGGGGAACACAGGTATTCTTTTCTCGAAAGGACGGCGCTTTAAAGCAATATTAATTGCATCACCGTTTATTTTCTTTACAAATAATAACGGTGATGACTTTCCCTCCTCGTCAGTTATTCTGCAATCACCTGTTATTTCATCGCCTGTTTTCAGATTAAATCGGCGTATCTGCGTGGGCGACACATATATGTCATTAGCAGATGCGGCAAAATTATCAAGTCTTAAAAATCCGTATCCGTCCGCTTTGACTTCAAGTATTCCTGTCATTTCCTTGACATTTTGAGGCCGTTCACGTTTTTTCGGCTCTTGCTCCGCCTTTAATTCAGATATTGCATTTATCAAATCCTGCTTTTTCATTGCAGATATTTTCGGTATATTAAGCGACTGTGCTATTTCTTTCAATTCATCCTTGTTCTTTTTATTCAGTTCTTCTATATTATACATTGTCATTCCCCTTATATAAATTTAAAAACATCCTTATTTTTCGACTTTACTATTTCTATCCCCGTATCCTTTAATAGCTCCTCAAATATTTCACAGACAAAAACCTCTGTGGGATAATGCCCTGCATCAATAAGCGCAATACCCATCTCCGTTGCATCTGCACTGATGTGATATTTTAAATCAGCAGTCACAAGTACGTCAGCACCCAGCTTTACTGCATCACCTATTAAATCATCACACGCACCGCCGCCTACAGCAACTATTTTGATATTTTTATTAATATCACCGCATACACGTACACACGGCGTATTTAGCTGTTTTTTTACAAATTGGGCATACTCACCCAGCGTCATTGTATTTGCTATCTTTCCTATTCTGCCAAGACCGCATCCGCCAAAATTATCGTTCTTTTCTACAGGCACACACTCAATAATACCCAGCTTTTGTGCCAATATATCGTTTATTCCGCCTTTTGTGCAGTCTGTGCTTGTATGAGAGGCATACAGTGCAATATCATTTTTTATAAGCTCCTTTACAATATACCCCTGCTGTGAATTATAGTCGATTTTTTGAACTCCTCGGAACAATATCGGGTGATGCGATATTATCATATCCGCTCCGCATCTTACCGCCTCATTAACGGTTGATTTAAACATATCGAGGGTTATAAACACCTTTTTTACGTCTTTTTCCTTGTCACCTGTTATAAAACCCGTATTATCCCAATCATAAGCAAGCTCTTTTGGTGCAAAATTCTCTATTATTTTAATTATGTCTTTAACTTTCATATATGTGTTGTTCCCTTTCATATTTTTAAAAGAATATCGAGCAAATTGCGATAGTATCCCAACCTCTCATCGTCCTTATCCTTTGAATTTTCAAGACCGTTTACTATTTTTATAAATTCACGTTTCTTCTTATTAAACAGCATATTATACAAAGGATGTGTCTTAAGACAGGACGGAATGTGATATTCAATTTCACTTTGAAATGGCTGTTGAGTGCCGTTTCTTACTATTAATATGTTATATACTCTCTCGCCCTCGCAGACTATATCCTCTTTTACAATTGTAAATCCGTTATTTATAAGAAGCTTTCTCAACTCACACTGTGAATTCATCGGCTGAAGTATCAGCTCCATACTCCTTGCAGTATCAATATCAGCACGTAAAATCTCCCATATAAGTTCACCGCCCATACCTGCTATTATTGCCGTATCTGCCTCATACGGCTCAAGTACCGACAAACCACTGCCAAGCCGTACTTCTATCCTGTCTGTCATACCGTATTTTTTTATATTTTCCATTGCGGCATTTAACGGTCCTTGCCTTACATCTGCGGCAATAACCTTGTTTGCACGTCCTGTTCTTATAAGCTCTGTTGCCGCATAAGCGTGGTCAGTGCCAATATCCGCCACCGTATCAGCGTCAATATAGTTTATTATACAATTAAGTCTTTTGGTTAACATATTTTTCCTTTATATAACTTTATTTTTTAGTTTTCCACACTCGTTAATAAATTTTTTTATTGAAAAATAACGTGTTTATGCGATTTTTCCATATTTTAAACAAGTTTTCCACACTTTTATGATAATTTGGGGTTATTTTTTCGATAATTTTTTGTAAACTAACTTTATTTACGAAGATAAGCCATTTTAAAGAGTGGAGTTTTCCACAAAAAGTGTGGAAAACTTTATAGAGATTGTGGATAACCCACAACAATTTGCATTATTATGCCATTTTTTGCTTTTTTACAAATATTTCATTATTGTTACGTAACAAACATTGTTTACATAAGATTTTATAATATTTATGTAAACATTATATAACTATTCCGCCGTTTACAGGTATCACTGTTCCTGTAATAAATGAAGCTTTTTCATCTGCAAGATACATTACAGCTCCTGACACATCAGAAACATCGCCTATTCTCATAAGAGGAGTTTCATTACAAAGGTTTTCTAAATCAATCTCCGTCAGTTCCCTGTTCATATCCGTCATAATAACACCAGGTGACACACAGTTTACGGTAATATTTGATGGTGCAAGCTCCTTAGCAAGTGCTTTTGTAAAACCTATTACTGCCGCCTTTGATGCACTGTAATGCACCTCACAGCTTGCTCCAACCTCGCCCCACATTGATGAAATATTAATAATTCTGCCCCACTTATTTCTTATCATATTACCCATAACGGCTTTTGATGTGAGAAACATACCTTTTACATTGACAGAGAACATTCTGTCCCAATCCTCTTCTGTAATGTCCTGCATCATTTTAATTTGTGAAATACCTGCGTTATTTACAAGTATATCCACACTTAGCTTTGATAATTTTTCGGTAACGTCACAGCTGTCAGATACATCGCATTTTATGGCAACGGCTCCTGTTTGTTCGGATAATATGCGTGCATCTTTATCACTTTTATTATAGGTAAAATATACTCTATAACCAAGGTCTGAAAAATCACGGACACACCTTGCCCCTATTCCTCTGCTACCGCCTGTTATTAACACATTTTTCAATAATATCACCTACATCTAATTATACCATTTATTCTTTTGATTGTCAATGATTTCATATTCAAATAAATTCTTATTACGCCTGTCACGGTGTATTTGCCTCAAACGCTC
>JAQXXM010000110.1 GCA_029226065.1 Clostridiales bacterium | reverse complement strand
CTCTTTTGCAGCTGTACACCGTCGGCTTCCGATATATGGTTTATTCGTTTATAGTGATTATAAACGGCAACGGCAAGTATCTTTTTTGCCTGCTCCTGACCGATTATATAATCGTCAAGGTACTCCTTTATCTCACGTGGTGACGGAGGCTTAACAAGATAGTCAAACTCGTGTGCCTTAGGAGCCTCCTCCTCTAATATATCATAACAGCGCATAACACATTCCATGCAAATACATGCGCCCATACCCATTATCATAGGACCGACTTCCGATTCCTTCCGACCGCAAAATGCACATATATGCTCATTCGTTTTGTCGCTCATAAATACCTCACAAAAAAGTTATTTTCTCTCTGATTCCGAAACGATAACCTCATCAACAAGTCCGTATTCCTTAGCAGTTTCAGCATCCATAAAGTTGTCACGCTCCGTATCATTGCATATCTGCTTATACGTCTTGCCTGTACGTTCAGCAAGAATACGGTTCATTTTTTCCTTTGTTTTAACAAGATGGTCTGTGTAGATTTTTATATCTGTAGTCTGACCGCTCAAGCCGCCGCCCGAGATTAAGGGCTGGTGTATCATTATTTCACTGCTCGGAAGTGCATATCTCTTACCCTTTGCACCTGCCGCAAGCAAGAACGCACCCATTGATGCCGCCATACCTATGCAAATTGTTGATACGTCACATTTAATGTAGTTCATCGTGTCGTATATAGCCATACCTGCTGTTATAGAACCGCCGGGGCTGTTTATATAAAGCTGGATATCTTTGTCGGGGTCTTTTGCCTCAAGATACAAAAGCTGTGCTACTATAAGCGATGCGGTTGTTTCGTTTACATCCTCACCTAAAAATATAATTCTGTCCTCTAAAAGACGTGAATATATATCGTAACTTCTTTCTCCTCTGTTATTCTGTTCGATTACATAAGGCATTGTTGCCATAGAACTTCCCTCCGTTTACATATTAAATTTGAGGCTGTTTAAATTCAGGCACTTAACAGAGCCAAATACAACAGCCTCAAGGTTTATTATTTAACTACAGCGTTATTTGCAAGCATTTCAATAGTCTTTTTAAATACCATTTCCTTCTTGATGTTGTCCATTTCAGGCTCTGAAATAAGCTCTTTAAGCTTGTCAAGCTCCATATTGTACTTTTTAGACATATCAACAAGGTTAAGTTCAACCTCTTCAGGGCTTACCTCAATGCCCTCAGCCGCTGAAATAGCGTCTATAACAAGACTTGCATTAACCTGCTTTGTCGCACGATCACGGTATGCTTCACGCATAGACTCCATTGTCTGACCTGTATACTTCATATACATATCAAGGCTCATACCCTGGTATGAAAGATTTTGTGCCATATCGTTTATAAGTATATCTATCTGATACTCTATCATAGCATCAGGCACATCAAATTCAGCGTTCTCAATAGCCTTATCAACAACTGAATCCTGTATCTGTGCTTCAGCGTTCTCCTTAGCTTTTTCTTCAAGCTTTGCACGTACATCAGCCTTGTAGTCTGCAAGTGTATCAAACTCGCTTACCTCGCTTGCAAAATCATCGTCAAGCTCGGGAAGCTCACGAACCTTTATCTCGTTTACCTTTACCTTGAATACTGCGGGCTTACCCTTAAGTTCATCTGCATGATATTCTTCCGGGAATGTAACGTTTACGTCGATTAAATCGTCAACATTTGCACCGATTATCTGGTCCTCAAAGCCGGGGATAAATGTGTTTGAGCCAATTTCAAGCTCATAGTTCTCGCCTTTTCCGCCCTCAAACGGTACATCGTCAACAAATCCCTCAAAGTCGATAACTGCAATGTCACCGCTCTTTACAGCACGGTCATCAACTGTGACAACTCTTGCGTTTCTTGAACGTACCGACTCGATATCCTTATCTACATCCTCGTCTGTTACAGTATAGTCAACTTTTTCCACTTCTATACCTTTATAATCGCCAAGCTTTACTTCAGGCTTTGTTGTAACGAGTGCTGTGAATACAACAGGCTCGCCGTCCTTGATTTCTTCAACGTCAAACTCAGGACGTGCAACAACGTCAAGACCGCTTTCCTTTAGTGCCGCCTCATAAGCATCAGGCAATACGTCATTAAGAGCATCGTCATAAAATACAGCCTTTGTATAGTTCTTAATAACTATAGCCTTAGGAGCCTTACCCTTTCTGAAACCCGGGATATTGAACTTGTTCTTATTCTTCTTGTAAGCTCTGTCAATAGCCTTTTCAAAGTCATCTACGCTTACCTCAAATGTAAGCTTTTGTAAATTCTTCTCTACTTCTTCAAATTTAACCGCCATGCGATTAGTCCTCCTTTAGTTTATGCGGTCTATCCGCAATTTTAAAATCCCTACTATTATAACACATAAAATACGAAAATGCAATTGATTTTACAAAATTTTTATTTATTTACCAACTTTAATTTAAAAATAGTGATTAAATAGTACAATTTTAATAATTTCGGTATGGAAATTGTAAACGTTCTTGTAACATAGGAAATTGCTCGTTTTGAGTGAGCAATTTTGTTTGTTCAAAAAAAGCGTACCTACCTGCCCCCAAGATTGGGGGTCAGGGGGTTGATACGTTATTACGCTTTTTTATAATTATTGAGCAATTTATACGTGTGTAAATCCCGAGAAACAACTATCAGCCGACAACTCCCCTGACAAAGAGAAAAGAGCCATCGTATGACAGCTCTTTTTACGTTACATTATTTTAACTCGATAGCCTTGTTTATATTATAGCTCTTAAGTACAGTATTTGTACCTGTAACTCCCTCTACTGTAGTAGGAAGCTGATTTGTGCTCATGGGGTTAACAGTGACTGCCGGTTCTCCTGTTGCTACTCTCTCAAGATTGAAAAGAGAGATTTTCATTTCGGGTGATATGTAATTTTTCATCATTCTGTTCCCTCCTGTGCAGTTTTTTCAGCTAAGTATACATTCATTCCAAGCTTATCGTTTGTAATGTTATACAGCTTAATACCATACGATATTGTCACTCCTGTTGTTTCAGGCAATGTCAAATCGAAATAACCGTAACATTTTGTTCCGTCCTCTGATACTAAGTAAATTCTGTTAAGTGATGTTCCAGAGTTCAAAAATCTAAAGGTCTTAGTATAGAGTCCCTCATCAAGATCGTTAGCAATTTCGTGATTCTGTACCACCGCATCCTCAACAACGTTCATCTTATTATCGGGATCAAGTGCTACTGTTTTTGAACTTCCGGTGACATTGCTTCCAACGATAACGTTCTCGTCTTGACCGTAAATCACAAATTGAATTTCCTTTACATCTCCATTATCATTACCAAACGTTGCAGTATAGTTACCCGGCGCTGCACCGCTTTTCAGCATAAAGCTTGACAATGCTCCTAAGCCTGATGAATTCTGATTAATATAAACGACTTCGTCTTCAACTATTTCAGCATTTGGATTATTGGGTGTCTTTCTTATAAGAACTGTCTTATAAGTATTAACATCAGCACCTATATTTGAATTGTTTATCTGTACCGAATTATCATTCGAATAATAAACATCCTGATTTGCCGCAAACACTGCCGTTGCACTTGTAAAAGCACAAGCCGCCGCAAGCAAAGACGCTGCTATTTTCCTCATCTTACTACCTCCGTATCAGCTTTTTTACAATAAGAAGTATACAGATATACTCCTATATGCTATATCTTGGTAATAGTATATCATATTTATTTTTAAAATGCAATACTTTTTTAAAAAATTTTTTGAATAAATAATTGTTAATTTTTAGCAAGAAAATCATTTATTTTAATAATTAAGGGATCAGTCTCTATTCCATGCACCATGCATGCTTCTTCGATAGTCTCGCCCTGTGATGCGGGACAGCCTACGCAGTGCATTCCCGATTCCATTAATATCTCCGCAACTCCCATATTCATCATAAGAGCCTCGCCTATAAGTGTGTCCTTTGTTACCTTTTCCATTTTATTTTTCTCCCTTCACATTAAAACAAGCTTCAAATTCGTCGCCTGTTATTGTTTCTTTATCGAGCAGTAATAATGCTACTCTGTCCAAAGCCTCGCGGTTGTCTTTAATAAGCTGTTCCGTTTTGGCATATTGGTCTGTTAAAATACTCTTGACCTCATCATCAATCTCTGATGCGGTCTTTTCGGAATATACCTTTGTGTGTCCGTAGTCACGTCCTAAGAACACCTCGCCGCCGTCATCATACGCAACGGGGCCTATCTTCTCGCTCATTCCGTATTTCTGCACCATATCACGTGCCAGAGCTGTTGCACGTTCTATATCGTTTGATGCGCCTGTGCTTATATCGTCTAACGCCACAGCCTCCGCAACACGGCCGCCAAGCATTACTGTAATCTTATTTAGCATCTCATTGCGTGATGAATACATCCTGTTATCACCCTCAGGCTGATACATTGTAAATCCGCCTGCACTGCCACGTGGTATAATAGATACCGTTGTAACGCTCTGGGTTTTATCAACAAGACGTGCCACAACGGCGTGTCCTGCCTCATGGTATGCGGTCAGCTTTTTCTCCTCGTCAGACATAACTCTTGAACGTTTCTCACTGCCCATCATAACTTTGAGGTTAGCGTTTTCTATATCGCTGTTTGTTATTTGCTCACGGTCATTTTTCGCCGCAATAATAGCCGCCTCATTTAACAGGTTTGACAAATCCGCACCTGAATAGCCTGTCGTGATTTTTGCAATTCTTGTCAGGTCAACATCGTCTGATAGCGGTTTATTCTTAGCGTGAACCTTTAAAACCTCCTCACGTCCCTTTATATCGGGATAGTCTACAACTATTTGCCTGTCAAAACGTCCGGGTCTGAGGAGTGCCTTATCGAGTATATCAGGGCGGTTTGTTGCGGCAATAATAATTACGCCGTCATTTTCGGAAAATCCATCCATTTCAACAAGGAGCTGGTTTAGCGTTTGTTCACGTTCATCGTGACCGCCGCCCATACCTGCGCCACGCTTTCTGCCCACAGCATCAATCTCGTCTATAAAGGCAATGCAAGGTTTTGCACGCTTTGCCTGTTCAAACAAATCACGTACACGTGATGCGCCGACACCTACGTAAAGTTCCACAAAGTCCGAGCCGCTCACTGAGAAGAACGGTACTCCTGCCTCGCCTGCAACCGCCTTTGCAAGAAGCGTCTTGCCGTTACCCGGTGCACCTACCAAAAGTATACCTCTTGGTATTTTTGCACCAAGCTTAGTATACTTTTCGGGATTTTTCAGAAAGTCTACAACCTCTTGAAGCTCCGCTTTTTCCTCATCAGCACCTGCAACGCTGTCAAAATCCACATCTATTTTATCGCTTGCAAGCTTTGCACGGCTCTTTGTAAAACCACCGCCGTTGCCACGCTTTGAAAACAGTGCCACGAGGAAGATTATCATAATTATGAACATAATAATCTCAAATGAGCCCAACAGTGAAAATCTCGGCTCGTTATATGTCACCTTTATTCCGCCAAGCTCCTCCTGCTCCAAAAGCTCATCGCCTATGTCCTTATGGAGCTGTTCACTGCTCGGTATTTCTGCAACACATTCGGACACTACACCGTTTTGGTTGTCATATCTTTTCACCTTAGCGGAATTTCCCGAAATCTCAATTTCCGAGACCTGCTCTGTCTTTATTATATATATAAGTTCCGAATACGGTATCTCAACAGGTTTTTCACCCGAACGGTTATAGAATGTAAAAATCGACAATCCTATTGCGCATACGAGTATCCATACTCCGAAATTTTTTACAATTTTCACTCAACCACCTCTTTTAGTTTTTCAATGCGGACTTTTATGCCATGTCCGTTGAATGTAAATCTATTATCAAGTCTGTAGCCTATCACCCACGCTATCTCACCGCCGATACGCATTATACCTATACGGTTTCTTTTATTCCTCGGTATTTTTTTGTCAATCATAAATGACTTTAGCGATTTAGTACCCGTCATACCTGACGGAACGAATTTATCGCCACTGCGTCTGTTTGTAATAGTGACGCTCGTCACATCGCAAGGCAGTGAAAAATACTCGCATCCGTCTTTTTCACGCTTGTCGGCAAAATCTACGTGTATTTTACACGAAAGCTCGGGAATGGTTACACATTCGCCGATTTTTACGGTGTAGAGAAAATCTCCGCACTCATCACATACTGTATCAATAATCAGCCTGTCATATTCTATTCGTGCAGATACTCCCTTTTGTATGTCGCACTGTGTTCCTGTTCTGCCTTTTTTGGCAAGCTCGCACACCGACTCAATAACGGACGAGGGTACGTCTGAAACCGTTGAAAGATTATCTATCATTTTTCGTATCACTCTTTGCGATATAGCTTTATGAAGAGCGTTCAGCTCGCAAAGCTTAACACTGCCGTCTTTTACAAGCCGCCTGTATTCGGTATCCGCAACGGTTTCTATATAATCGTTATCTGTCTTTATTATTTTCGCATTAGATGTAACGGTAGTGATAAAATTCGGATTTAAGTCCGATTGGATATGCGGTATTAAAATATTGCGTATTTTATTACGTGTATATACGTTTTCACTGTTTGTTTCGTCTGTGACGTAGCTAAGCGTATTCTCCTTACAGTAGTTTTCAATCTCACTGCGTGTAACGTCGAGCATAGGCCGTATAAACTGTCCTCGTCTGTATGGTATACCGCATAATCCGCCAATGGCACTGCCACGGATAAAATTCATCACAATCGTTTCAGCATTATCATTTTTATGATGTGCGGTTGCACAAAATTCTATGCTGTATTTATGCATAATTTCGTCAAAAAAATCGTATCTGACCTGTCTCCCCGCCATTTCACAGCTTATGCCTTTTTCCTTTGCAACAGCACCGACATCAACACTTTTTACAAAACATTCTATACAGAGCTTGTCACATAAAGCCTTTGAAAAGCTTTCGTCTCGTTTTGCAGCATCACCACGCAGATTATGGTTTACGTGGGCAGCATAAACACGAAATTCGTATTCTTGTGAGAGCGTGTGCATAATATGGAGCAGTGCAACGCTGTCAGCACCGCCCGAAAGAGCGACAAGCACCGACTTTTTCGGGAATATGTCATAGGCAAGCATTGTTTTCTTTACTTTTTCAATAATATTGCTCACCTGCTTTCTATGTGTTATTGTTCCTCCGCCACTCTGTATTCGACGTTCTGGAACTTTGTAAATTCGCCCCTAAATCCGAGTGGGAACGTATCAATCTCACCGCTTCTGTTCTTAGCTATGATACATTCTGCCTGATCCTTTTCCTCAGGATTTTTGCTGTAATAGTAATTTCTGAACAGGAACATTACCATATCTGCGTCCTGTTCGATAGCGCCCGATTCACGCAAATCCGAAAGTATCGGTCTTTTGCCCTTTTGGGATTCGCTTTCACGCTTCAGCTGTGACAATGCCACAACAGGAACGTCAAGCTCCTTTGCAAGCACTTTCAAAGAACGTGATATTTCAGATATTTCCTGCTGACGGTTTTCGCCTCTGCCGCTTCCCTGCATCAACTGCAAATAGTCAATTACTATCATTTCAAGGTTATGTATCTGCTTTAAACGGCGGCATTTCGCACGTATCTGCGAAACGGTAATTGAGGGCGAATCATCAATGTATATTGGTGCTTTTGCAATCGTGTCCGCCACATCGCATATTTTCTCCCAGTCATCAGGCTCCATTGAGCCTGTCCTGATACGTCCGTTATTTACTAACGCCTGGGAGCAAAGTATTCTGTTTACTATCTGCTCACGGGGCATTTCAAGGTTAAATATGGCAACTGTTTTACCTAAGTTTATACTTACATGCTCTGCAATATTTACGGCAAACGCAGACTTACCCATACCCGGACGGCCTGCAATTATAATAAGCTCACCGCCATGAAATCCGCCTGTACGTTTATTCAGTTCATCAAAGCCTGTAGGAATACCTGTAATTCCGCCCTTATTTGCGGCATTTTTTGCCATAGTTTCATAGCTAAGCTGTAAAACGTCGCTTATATGGACAATATCACTCTGCTCACGTGCCGCTGATATGTCAAAAATCATCTGCTCGGAACGCTCTAAGACCTGTGAGAGTGTATCCTCCTCGCTGTGAGCCATATCGCTTATGGACTCCGCCTGATGTATCAGCATACGCAGTATTGATTTTTCACGGATTATGTCGGAATAATACTTAACGTGCTGTGTGGTGGGAACGCTGTTTACAAGACGCTTTAAGTAGTCTATACCGCCCACAGCATCAAGCTTTTTATTTATTTTAAGCTGTTCTGTTACAGTAACAAAGTCAATGGCACTGTTTGAATTAAACAAGTCCATAACAGCCTCAAATATGAACTTGTTGGCAGAGAAATAAAAATCCTTAGGCTGGAGAATACGTGCCGCCTCGCCTATGCTTTCGCCGTCTGTTAAGGCACTGCCCAAAACCGCCTGTTCCGCCTCCATATTAAAAGGCAAATCACGTTCTGATACCGCCGGCAAAGCAGAATTTATATCGTATAAACCATTTTCGTTCTCGTCCATATCCATCAACTCCTTCCTGTCAGGATTTTACTTAATTACAGCTGTTCTACGTTTACTCTTAAAGTGCCTACTACGCCTGTATAAAGCTTCACCTTTACCTCTGTTACGCCAAGCACCTTAATACCGTCGGGCAATACAAACTTTTTCTTGTCAAGCTTTATGTGGTGTTGCTCTGTTAGTGCCTCGGCAACGTCCTTTGATGTAACCGAGCCAAACAGCTTTCCGTTATCGCCCGCTTTTGCCTTAAGATTTACAACAATCTCTTTCATTTGCTCTGCAATCTTTTCAGCCTCTTTTATGTCTGTTTTTATCTTATATTCTACCGATTCCTGCTTGCCCTTTAAATCGTTCATATTTGATTTTGTAGCCTCAATTGCAAGTCCTTTTGAAAACAGGAAGTTATGTGCGTAGCCGTCAGATACGTTTATAACCTGACCTTTTTTACCCTTACCTTTTACATCTTGTGTTAATATAACCTGCATTTTATCCATTCCTTTCACTGAGGTATTGTTTAATTGCCTCTTTAATTTTCTTTACGCCCTCATCGACGTTAATATCCATAACCGTAGCACCTGCAACAGTCATGTGACCGCCGCCGCCGATGCTTTCCATAAGCAGTTGTACGTTTATAGTACCCAGAGAACGTGCACTGTATCCTACACCGCCCTCCACAGGGAAAACTACCACTGATGCCTTGACGTTACGGAGATTGAGCATTTCATCTGCCGCCTGTGATGCTATCATACGTATATTTACATCACGTTTATATGTCCTTGACACCGCAAATTCGTCATCGCAAAACTCTGTAGCAGAAACAATTTCCGTTTTTTTGATATAATCCTCAAGATTACTTCCGAACATTCTGCGTACCGCAACGGTGTCAAGTCCCATACGTCTTAAGTATGATGCCGCCTCAAATGTACGCACACCTGTTTTTAACATAAAGTTCTTAGTATCCATCAATATGCCTGTATAAAGGCACTGTGCCTCAAGCTTTGTCATTTTAGTGCCTATATTTATGTACTCTAAAAGCTCCGTTACCATTTCACACGTAGATGATGCATACGGCTCGTGGTAAACGAGTGAGCATGAAGAAATAAACTCCGTTGAACGTCTGTGATGGTCTATCAAAACAATCTTTTCCGCACGCTCAAGAAGCTTTGTTGATGGTAGCATCGACGGACGGTGTGTATCAAGAATGACAAGAAGTGTGTCATTTGTCATTCTTTCAAGTGCATCAACCTCGTCTACGAACATTCCCATATATTCAGGCTCGTTTTTAAGTGCGTTATACATCGGCTCAATAGCAGGTGCCACACGGTCACGAACTATATACGGTGTTTTCCCGGCCTCACGCACTGCACGGCTAAGACCTACAGCCGCACCAAAGCAGTCATAATCGGGACCTTTATGTCCCATAAATATGACGTTATCGCTGTTTTTTATAAGATCTGTCAACGCTGTCGCAACGGCACGTGCCTTTACACGTGTACTGCGTTCATACTCAACATTCTTTCCGCCGTAGAACTTAAAGTCATTGTCATCTTTAATGCAAACCTGACCGCCGCCTCTGCCTAACACCAAATCAAGAGCGTGTCTTGCACTTACCTCATTTTCCTCAAGCGAACCGCCTGCACCTATACCGATACTGATAGATATAGGGAATTTCACCTCTTCTGCTATCTTCATAACGTTTTCGATTACAGAGAAGTTATCGGCTATCGCCTTTTCAAGCTGTTGATGCTCAAAGGCTATGAAGTATTTGTCACGATCGAGCTTTTTCAGTACAGCGTTAATAGACCTTGACCAGTTAAATACAGCGGCCCTGACCTTTGATGAAGCAGTATCTGCCGCATCATCGTCAACCTTCTGCATAAGCTCGTCAAAGTTATCAACGTTTACAACGCCCACGTCAACACGTTCATTTTCGTACTTACGCACAAGATTGCACTCACGTGTTATGTCTTTTAAATAGAAGAAAACCGAATAATGATTTCCGTTTTTATCAGGCTCTACCCTGTCTTTCATTATACGCCAGTTTACGGAGTATATATTATCGCCCACAATTTCTATTGTCTGTCTGCCGTCGGGGAATTTCAAAACGTCTGACCATTTAAGAGAGGTTATACATTCCTCCATTCCCTCGTCGGGCAGTCGTTTATCCTTAAATATCTCATCAAAGCTGTCGTTAAACCAGCGTATTGTACCGTCAACCGAGCATACCGCCATAGGCATCGGAACGCTCGATATTATATTCTCGGTAAGCCCGATGTCATCTGCGGCAATATGCTGCAGAAACTTTACGATATTTCTTTTTCTCCTGCGTGTAATTACAGCTACATATATAAGCGAGATAACCGCCATTCCACCTCCGACAGCTATCGCCGTTTTATTACGATCAAAAATCACCAGTACCGAGCATAAGAGCATCAATACCGACATTATAACCGATACCGCCAAATACTTGCGGGTAATATTTATATATGTTTTTTTCATAGTCTTTCTCCGTTCTGCCACAGGGCAGTTTTAGATGTGTAGGTTGCTTTTATCTTTTCTTTATGTATTTGCATAGCTCTGACATATCGTAAAACTCAACCTCAAGGGGGTGAGAGTTTTCCTCAGCCATTTGCAAAAGCTCGCATATTCTTGCGTCAATCGTACTGTGTGCTATACCAAGATGACGTGCCAAGATGTAATCCATAGCAATAATGGTCGCAACAGAACTCTCCACATTGCCGTAATCTGAAAGCTCATCATAGTCGGCAAGCTTACGATATAGGTCGGCAACCTCAGCAAGAATATCGGATTTAATCTCCTCAATAGCCTTTAAATTGTTTGCAATGTTCAAGTAATCTCAAACTCCTTTCATTAAAAAATGATGAAATTTCAGATACACCCCTACAGTATTTTACCACACAACCGCCCCAATGTCAACATTTAGTTTTTCAGAGTATAGGCAAATTCTCACCGTCACGGTGTGTTTGACCGAAAACGCATTTCCCTAAGGGTTTAGAGCGTTTGAGGCAAATATACCGTGACGGTGTTATATGAATAAACAACAATTTATACCCAAGCAGTTCTGTTCCCTGCACGAACGATGTAGCATCTTTGATGCGTTTAGCGACGTGGGCACAAGACTGCGTAACCGTCCGTATTTCGCAAGCGGTTCTATTGCCTGTATGAACGATGTAGCATTTTCAATGCGTTTAGTGAATACAGGCATAGAACTGCGTAACTGTCCGTATTTTGCAAGCGGTTCTATTGCCTGTATGAACGATGTAGCATTTTTAATGCGTTTAGTGAATACAGGCATAGAACTGCGTAACTGTCCGTATCTGTCTTTACTGCAAGAAATATCAATCGTTGCCGTATGCTTTTTTCAGTATTTCTTCAATTTCTTCTATTAAAGGAAGTCTTGGGTTTGCGGTGGTACATTGATCCTCAAAGGCACGCTCGGCAATATCTGAAAGCTTATTCATATATACCGTCTTTTCAATACCGCACTCCTTAAAGGTTTCGGGCATACCACATTCTCTCATCAGGTCCTTTATGGCACTTATAAGGGCTTTTACCGCCGTCAATGTGTCATCACCTGAATATATACCGCAGGCACGTGCAATCTCTGCATATTTCTTATCTGCTATAAATGTTTTATATTTCGGCCACGATACCATTTTTGTGGGGAGCTGTGAGTTATACTCCACAATATGCGGAAGAAGTACAGCATTCGCCCTGCCGTGCGTTATGTGGAACTCTCCGCCTATGGTGTGTGCAATAGAATGATTTACGCCTAAAAATGCGTTAGTGAACGCCATTCCCGCAATACAGCTTGCATTGTGCATTTTCTCACGTGCTTCTAAGTCCTCACCGCCGTTTTTGTATGCTCTGGGCAGATATTTAAACACTAACTGACACGCCTTTAATGCAAGGGCATCCGTATAATCTGATGCCATAACCGATACATACGCTTCAATTGCATGGGTTAATACATCAAGCCCCGTATCTGCCGTTGCGGTCTTTGGCAGGCTCAAAACGAGCTGCGGGTCAATTATTGCAACGTCAGGTGTCAATTCATAGTCTGCGAGCGGATATTTTATATTATTGCGTTTATCGGATATTACCGCAAATGACGTTACCTCCGAGCCTGTGCCTGATGTTGTGGGTATAGCCACAAACTTTGCACGTCTGCCCATTTTCGGGAACTTGAACGCACGCTTTCGTATATCTAAAAACCGCAGATGCAGTCCCTTAAAATCAACGTCGGGATATTCATAAAATAACCACATTCCCTTTGCCGCATCAATGGCACTTCCGCCGCCAAGTGCAATTATAACATCAGGCTCTGCAATACTCATCGCCTTTGCGCCCGCCTTTACCGTATCAATAGACGGATCAGGCTCAACCTCGGAGAATACCTCAATTTTTACACTTTCACCACGTTTTCTTAAATAATACTCTATCTTATCAACATACCCAAGCTTTACCATACCGGGGTCCGTCACAATAAATGCGTTTTTAATATCGGGCATCTTTTCAAGGTATTGGATAGAATCGTTTTCAAAATATATACGTTCAGGAACTTTAAACCACTGCATATTTGTTCTCCGCTTTGCAACACGCTTTTGATTTATCAAATTCAGGGTTGAAACGTTGGTGCTTACGCTGTTTCCGCCGTAGCTTCCGCACCCCAATGTCAAAGACGGCATATTAGTGTTATATAAATCGCCTATTGCGCCGTGTGATGCGGGCGAGTTTACAATTATACGGCTCGCTTTCATTCTGAGTGAAAATTCGTCAATAACATTTTCGTCCTTTGCGTGTATTACGGCACTATGCCCCATTCCGTTAAATTCGAGCATTTTCTCGGCAAGGTCAAGTCCTTTTTTTGTGGTGTCGGCTATCATATACCCCAAAACAGGCGAGAGCTTTTCACGTGATAACGGATATTCCTCACCCACACCGTTTATTTTACATACGAGTATTTTCGTGTTCTTCGGCACTCCCTTAAGCCCTGCACGCTCCGCAATCCATGACGCACTCTGCCCTACTATCTCGGCATTAACGCTACCTTTTGTGCTGTCAATACAGTAGTCTGACAACAGCTTTATCTCATCATCTGTCGCAAAATAGCATCCGCCTGCCCTCATAAGCCGTTCAAAGTCTTTTGATATTTCCTTATCGACTATTGCCGCCTGTTCGGATGCACAAATCATTCCGTTATCAAATGATTTTGAGATTATAATATCGGTTACTGCTTGTTCAAGGTCACAGGATTTATGGAAATAACACGGCACATTACCCGGTCCTACACCCAACGCAGGCTTGCCTGTAGAATATGCCGCACGGACCATCGCACTGCCGCCTGTTGCAAGAACGGTTGATACTCCCTCGTGGTTCATAAGCATAAGCGTTGCTTCAATAGAGGGATTTTCAATCCATTGTATGCAGTCTTTGGGCGCTCCTGCCTTTATTGCCGCATCATAGACAACCTTTGCCGCCGCCACGGAGCATTGTTGAGATGACGGATGAAATCCAAAGATTATGGGGTTGCGTGATTTTATGGCAATAAGTGATTTAAACAGCGTCGTTGATGTGGGGTTTGTAACGGGTGTCACACCGCATATAACGCCTACAGGCTCTGCGATTATCTCGTAATCCTCAAGCTCGTTTTCGTCTATAACCCCCACCGTTTTTTCGTTCTTTATCGAATGATAAATATATTCCGTAGCGAACATATTTTTAGTTATCTTATCCTCGTACACACCACGCTTTGTTTCCTCTATTGCAAGACGTGCAAGCTCCATGTGTTTACTGACACCTGCCAATGTCATTTCCTTTACAATGTTGTCGACCTGCTCCTGTGTCATATCCATAAACTCTGATAACGCTCTTTGAGCATTAATCACATATCTGTCTATGGCAGTTTTCAGATCATTTTCTTTCTTATTCGGCACTAAAATCCCTCCTAACGATTTTTAATTGTATTTTACACTCCGTACTGTACTTTTATGCAAAAAACATTTTTAATGAATTTTTATGAAAACTATTGAAATAATAAAAAAGAAAGGCGGTAAAAAATATGAATATGTCAAACAACGAATACATCAAATATGTGGAAAAGAAAAACCCCAAATCAAAGCTTGGCATAAATTGCCTAAAAGCGTTTTTAATAGGAGGACTTATATGTGCTGTGGGACAGGGCTTTTTAAACCTGTACAAATATCTTGGTGCCGATAAAGAAACAGCCTCAACGTTAGTCACCGTTACAATGGTATTTTTAGGTGCGCTCCTGACAGGCTTAAATATCTACCCCAAAATAGCAAAGCATGGCGGTGCAGGCACGCTTGTACCTGTTACGGGTTTTTCAAATGCCGTATCGGCACCCGCTCTTGAGGCAAAGACGGAAGGGTATATTTTAGGAGTGGGTGCAAAGATATTCACAATTGCAGGTCCTGTAATATTATTCGGCACTTTATCATCAGTTATATGCGGAATTGTATATTTTTTTATGAAAATGATTTAATATATGTAAAAAAGTCTTGCAAAAAAAGTGATTTCGTTATATAATATATAATTAGAAAAATATTTTTTTGAGAAAGGACTTATAAAAAGATGTCAAATCCCAAAGCTGCCCTTATTATGGGCTCAGATTCAGACTTTGACAAGGTCAAAGGCTGTATTACAAAACTAAAGGAATTTAATATTGAGGTTGAGGTGAACGTAATCTCCGCTCACAGAACGCCCGAAAAAGCAATGGAGTATGCACAAAACGCCGAGGCTAACGGCATTGACGTTATAATCTGCGCCGCAGGTATGGCGGCACATTTAGGCGGTGTTGTTGCGGCAAACACAACTCTACCCGTTATCGGTATACCTATTGAATCAACATTTTCAGGTATGGACGCACTTCTTGCAACAGTTCAGATGCCGCCGGGTATACCCGTTGCGACAGTAGGCGTAAATAACGGCACAAACGCAGGTATTTTAGCCGCAGAGATGCTTTCACTGAAATATGACTATATTAAGCCGATGCTTAAATCCGCACGTGAGAAAATGGCAGAGGCAGTTTATGCGAAAGATAAAGCTATAAAAGAAAAGGCGGCAGCGCTTTAATATACGAAAAGGAGAAATTATAAAATGGCAACAGATGCATATAAAAAGGCAGGAGTAAACGTTGAGGCAGGCTATGAGTCGGTAAGACTTATAAAAGACGATGTAAAGCGAACAACAATTCCGGGTGTTATCGGCGGTATAGGCGGCTTTGGCGGTTTGTTTGAAATTCCCGAGGGTTATAAAAACCCCGTTCTTGTATCGGGTACAGACGGTGTAGGTACAAAGCTAAGAATTGCGTTTTTAATGGACAAGCACGACACAATCGGTCAGGATTGCGTTGCAATGTGTGTTAATGACGTAGCATGCTCGGGTGCAAAGCCGCTGTTCTTCCTTGACTATCTTGCAGTAGGCAAGAACTATCCCGAAAAAATCGCTCAAATCGTAAAGGGTGTTGCTGACGGCTGTGTAGCGGCAGGCTGTGCATTGGTAGGCGGCGAAACAGCAGAAATGCCCGGTTTTTATCCTGAGGACGAATACGATCTTGCAGGCTTTAGCGTAGGTGTAGTTGAAAAGGACAAGATTACAGACGGAAACCGTGCAAAGGCAGGAGATAAGCTTATAGGTATCGCCTCAAGCGGTGTTCATTCAAACGGCTACTCTCTTGTAAGAACACTATTTGACTTGAACGGCGAAAATGCCAAGGCAAACCTTTCAGAATACAGCGACAAGCTCGGTATGACTATAGGCGAAGCATTACTCACCCCTACACGTATTTACGTTAAACCGCTCCTTAAGCTTATAGACGAGGTCGGCATAAATACAGTATCGCATATTACAGGCGGTGGATTTGTCGAGAACGTGCCGAGAATGTTACCTGACGGCTTAAAGGCTGTAATACATAAGGGTACATGGGAGGTACTCCCCATATTTGACATTATGCAGGAAAAGGGCAATATCCCCGAGGCTGATATGTATAATACATTCAATATGGGTATCGGTATGATAGTAGCGGTAGATGCTGATAAAGCGGCGGACGCTGTTAAGTGTCTTTGCGATGCAGGCGAAAAGGCATCTGTAATCGGTGAATTGGTTGAGGGTGAAAAGGGTGTCGAGGTAATATGAAAAACATCGGCGTTCTGATTTCAGGCGGAGGTACAAACCTCCAGGCACTCATTGATAAACAAGGCAGTGTCCTAAAAAGTGGCAGAATTGTTTGCGTATGTTCAAACAGTTCAACTGCATACGGATTAAAGCGTGCAGAAAATGCGGGTATTCCTACAAAGGTTATCCGTAAAAACGCAGACTGCGGCGGCGATATGGACGAGTTTAACCGACAGGTCTGTGCATATATGAAAGAAATGAAGGTTGACGTGATTGTTCTTGCAGGGTTTCTTGCAGTTTTGGGCGGTGAGCTTTTAGATGAGTATACCGACAGAATAGTGAACATTCATCCGTCACTTATCCCCTCTTTCTGTGGTGACGGCTTTTACGGACTAAAAGTTCACGAGGAGGCATTAAAGTACGGTGTAAAGGTTACGGGTGCTACGGCGCATCTTGTAAACGAAATCACAGACGGCGGAAAAATCCTTCTTCAAAAGGCTGTTGAAATACAAGAGGGCGACACTCCCGAGATTTTGCAAAAGCGTGTAATGGAGGAGGCTGAATGGATAATTCTTCCCGAAGCCGTTGAGCTTGTTTGTAAATCCGTGTGAGTAACATTTTCTCTTATCATTTTCCCTTGCGGATAAGAGGTAACTTTAACTAATTGTGCCGACGCAAGGCGGCGGAATGGAGACTGTTATGAAAACAATAGATATTTATAATGAACTTAAGGAAAATTCATACCCCGGCAGAGGTATCGTAATAGGCAAAAGTGCCGACGGCACAAAGGCAGTTACGGCGTACTTTATTATGGGCAGAAGCGTAAACAGCCGTAACCGTGTATTTGTAGAGGACGGTGACGGTATACGCACCGAGGCTTTCGATCCGTCAAAGCTGACTGATCCGCATCTTATTATATACTCGCCCGTAAGAGTTCTTGGCAACAAGACAATAGTTACAAACGGCGACCAGACAGATACTATATACGATTTAATGAATCAGCAGATGACATTTGAGCAAGCGTTAAGAACACGTGAGTTTGAGGACGATGCGCCAAACTACACACCGAGAATATCAGGTGTAATAAAGTGCAGTGACGATAACTTCAACTATGCAATGTCAATCCTAAAGAGTGCAGACGGCAATCCCGACTGTTGCGAAAGATACACCTTTACCTACGATTCACCAATTGCTGGTCTGGGCAGATTTATCCATACCTATATGAGCGACGGCAATCCGCTCCCAAGCTTTGAGGGCGAGCCTACTTTGGTTGAAATCGGCAATGACGATATTGACACATTTGCAGAGAAAATCTGGAACGCACTTAACGAGGACAACAAGGTTTCTCTATTTGTGCGCTACATTGACATAGCAACAAATACTTCCGAGTCAAGAATAATCAATAAGAATAAATAATTCTGTAATCAGAAAGGACGATAAAAATGAACGAACTCGCCTTAAAATACGGCTGTAACCCCAATCAGAAGCCGTCAAGAATTTTTATGCAGGACGGTAAGGACTTACCCGTTGAGGT
>JAQXXM010000109.1 GCA_029226065.1 Clostridiales bacterium | reverse complement strand
AAAGCGTAGTGCATCGTGGTCTGATATGACAGAAATGAGTAAATACAATACAAATAACTCCGGCTCAAAAATAGATAAGGGGTATGTAGGTCATAAGGCTGCTAAAGCAATGAAACGCTCAAAAAGCATTGAAGCAAGACAGGAAAAAGCAATTTCTGAAAAGTCAAAATTATTACACAATATAGAGGAATGTGAAGCCCTTGCGTTAGCTCCTGTAATATATACAAAAGACAGGTTGGCAGATGTTAAATGACGATAAGGAAGAAAGGTAAAAATGTGTTATACAGCCGGATTGATATGATATTGCAGTAAATAAAAATTTTCGGAGGATTTTACAATGAAATCAATATTTGAAAAGAACGGCGGAACATACACGAAAGTCGGAGATTACTATATCCCTAATATCACAGTACCCGACACAAAGAAATACAATATCGGTAAATACGGAAGCCTGCGCAAGGAATTTCTAAAAGAATATCATCAGTCTTTTTACACAGTTTTATTTATGGAAGGCAAGTTGTTTGAACATCTTGCAGAGATTGACGAAACTTGCCATAAATGCCTAAAAGATATGATAACAAAAATGGCAGTACAAGAGGGCGTTACGGAACAGTTAAAGGCAATAGACCAAATGACATGGGTGCGAAGAATGAATAGTATTCACAGCAGAGCAGAAGAATTTGTAATGAAAGAATATGTTTACGGAGGTTTTGAAGAATGAAGAAAATATCTATATCGCAATATGCCAGCGGTTGACAGCAGCATATTTTCTATAGCATGGAAGCTGATTTTAGAGTAAAAAATTAAATACTATCTTATCAAATCCTAAACAAACTAATGCCCCGTGACCGTCAAAAGTCACAGGGCATATTTTATGTATTCAATTATCGCTCAATTTATACTCAATGGAAATAACCGATTCATCTGTTATAGTTATAATACAAGTTTGCAAACTTATTCAGTCCGTAAACTGAATATTTTCGGACAACGTAAAATTCGGCATTATTACTGGATTTTACGGCTGTTTATATTTAATGACAGCATAATATGTTAAAATAATTATAGCACATAAACTGCGGAAAATCAAGCATTTAGGGAATTTTCTCCCTTTTTCACAAGAAATATTTTATTTTATTCTCCGTCAGTATTGTAGTCAGATGAAAGGAAGTGTTATTATGGCTCGCAGAGGCGAAAATATCTATAAACGCAAAGACGGTCGATATGAGGGCAGATACATAAAATATTATGATATGTCCGGCAAGGCTGTTTACGGATATATTTATTCCAAAAGCTATACAGAAATCAAAGAAAAACTCGCAAAATGTAAAACAGAGAGACAATCAGCATATAAAGGTTCGAACACCTTGCTTTGCGATTGGCTTGAAATATGGCTTAAGTCGCAAGGTGTATTAAAGCCTACCACCAAAAGAGTTTATAAAAGCCATATTAAAAACCATATCAATCCGCAAATTGGTAATATTCCGCTAAAAAAGCTAAATACCGAAATTTTGCAGAATTTTATAAACAGTTTGGAATTATCCGCTTCAACTGTAAAAACAGTATTCAGTACATTAAAATCCGCTTTATCAGAAGCAGAAGACAAGGGATTTATAACAAATGTATGGAGTAAGGTGAAGCTGCCCAAAAAAGATATATCAATAGTTCGGGTATTATCGACAGCAGAACAGCAACGGCTTGAAAAGGCATTAACAGACAATGCAGATATGGGTATTTTAATTTGTTTATATACAGGACTTCGCATTGGTGAATTATGTGCGTTAAAATGGAGTGATATTAACTTTGAATTATCTGTATTAACTGTAAACGGAACACAAGCCCGAACAGAAAACGGTGTTGAAATCATATCTCCAAAGAGCAAGACATCGAAAAGAGAAATTCCCATACCGCCGTTTCTTCTTGATAAAATCAAGTCACTACCACGAAAAGGGGAGTTTGTTATTTCAAAATACGGAAAGCCTTTTGATGTACGCACTTATAGGCGGCATTTCAAAAAAGTATTGAAAAAAGCAAATTTGCCGGATATAAAATTCCATTCTTTGCGGCATACATTTTCAACCCGTGCCTTAGAGGTAGGCATGGATTATAAAACCTTGTCGGAAATTCTCGGTCATTCATCGGTTGCAATTACCCTTGATTTATATGCACATTCCCTTAAAGAGCATAAGAAAAAACAGATGTGCAAGCTCGGCGAAATTTATAATTCGTAGTCAAAATTTATA
Source organism: Clostridiales bacterium (assembly GCA_029226065.1). Lineage (GTDB taxonomy): Bacteria > Bacillota > Clostridia > UBA1381 > UBA1381 > Ornithomonoglobus. The sequence goes on along the minus strand of JAQXXM010000109.1, from coordinate 10,403 downwards.
GTCAAAAAAGCGTAAAGGCTGATAAAATCTATGCCTTTACGCTTTTTGTCCGAAAATATTCAGTTTACGGACAAACACAAATTTTTTCTTGTATTATTACCGTTTGATATGATAAGTATGCGTTATTGACGGCAAATTTTTAAAAGAATGGAGGTGTCAACATTGGAAAAACTATTTGAACACATAGCAATATATGATTTTTGGAGTATATTCGGTGCAGGTGCTGTTATTGGCACATCGGCAACAATTGTTTTATACGATAATTTTAATGATTTTATATCTTTTGATAAAGATTTACAGTTATTTTATATATTCATTGCAATAATAATATTTTATATTATAGGATTGATATTACACAGTATTGCAAGTTTGGCTGTGGAATTGCCTGTTTTTAGTTTTAAAACAAGCAATGTTACTGTACCGATAAAAAATAACGCTATTCGTAAATATCGATGGAAAAATAAATATGTAGTGGGAAATCAATGTATAAATCAAGAAACGTTAGATAAAGGTTTTAAAAATTGTTATAATTATTTGAAATTAAATAATCTGACAAAAAGAGTAGATAAATATCATTCAATTTACGGTATGGCACGAAGTTTATCGGTAGGATATATTTTGATTTCGATAAAATTACTTATTAATAATAATTTTAATTGCTATAATTTCAAATGTTTAACAGCTTGCTTGATTCTCGCAATACTATTTTTTATACGTGCAAAAAAATATTTTTATCGTTGGATTGAACTGGTGTTTATACAATATCAATTTGAAAAAGAAAAGGAGTATGAAATTAAATGAGAAAACGAATTTTAAACTTAATGTTGGTATTTATCATATTGGCAAATTTAATAGTTTTACTGCCCACTACAGTGTTGGGCGCAACAAGCGGCACTTGCGGTAATAATTTAACATGGGTTTTAGATGATCAAGGAACCCTCACAATTAGTGGTACTGGAGATATGGAGGATTATAGTCCATCATCTGTGCCTTGGATTGATATGAGATCTGATATAAAAAATGTAATTATTGAAAAAGGTGTAACAAGTATAGGGAGAGCAGCATTTTGTGAATGCGAGGAACTTGTTGATGTTACCATACCAAAAGGTATCACAATCATAGGGATAAATGCGTTTAGTTATTGTTACGAACTTGCGAATGTTGATATACCAGAAGGAGTAACAGATATAGGAGAATATGCATTTTCTTATTGCGACAAATTAACAAGCATCGTAATACCCGATAGCATTACTTCTATTGATGATGGTGCGTTTTTCAGAACTTCTATAAAAAATATTTATATCACAGATATATCAAAATGGTGTATGATTAATTTCGCGCACATGGAATCAAACCCAATCAGAGCGACAACAAATATTTATCTGAATAACGAATTAGTAACAGAATTAATAATTCCGGATGGCACTACAAGTATTGGCGATTATACATTTTACAAATGTGCAAGTTTAACCGGTATAGAAATACCATCTAGTGTAACAAGTATTGGGAATGGGGCATTTTATAATTGTGTAAATTTAACCAGTATAGAAATACCATCTAGTGTAATAAGTATTGGATCTAATGCATTTTGTTATTGCAGTGGTTTAAGTTCTATTATAATTAATGAAGGTACACAAGAAATAGCACGAAGCGCGTTTGATAACTGCTCAAAATTGAAAAGTATAAATTTACCTTCAACCCTTACATCTGATATAGTTGGTACAGGAGGAAATATGTCTGGAATAAACAAGTTTTTGAAAGGTTGTTCACAACTATTAAATATTACAGTATCCGATTCAAATCCAGTTTATAGTTCAGTTGGCGGTATATTATATAACAAAGATAAATCTATCTTAATTGCGTGCCCTGAAGCAAAAACTGAATGTACAATTCAAACTGGAGTTACGAATATTTCTCAGGCGGCTTTTGCCTACTGTAATAAATTAACAAATATTAAAATTCCAAGTACTGTAGAAACTATTGGAGCTTTTGCATTTTATGAGTGTAGCAACATTTTGGATATCTACTACTTCGCATCACAAGAATGTTGGGGCAATATTAGTGTTGGGATAAATAACAACATTCTTGAAAACACGACAATTCACTATAATTCCTGTTATATCACGTATGATTATGCCACAAACGGAGGAACATCGGCAAGTACCGAATATAATATTGCAACAATCGGAGAAAATGCTGATTTGACACCTATAGCGACGAAAGCAGGTTGCAAATTTATTGGCTGGAATACCAATCCTAACGCTAAAACTGCATTGTCTTCATATACCGTTACAGATGATGTAACATTGTATGCAATATACAGCATACCGGTAACTGGGTTAACCCTCAATAAATCAGCTGTCATCCTTGAAGAATGCGGCACTGAAACGCTTACCGCTACAGTCGCGCCGTCAAACGCAACCGATAAAACCGTTTCTTGGACTTCCTCGAATACAAATGTTGCAACCATAGCTGACGGAAAAGTAACAGCATTAAAAGCAGGTACGGCAGTTATTACAGCTACAACCACAGACGGTGGATATACTGCAAACTGTACTGTTACAGTTACGGAAAAGGTTATTGATGAAAACGCTCCGAAAATCACAATAACAGATATTAAAACAATGCCCGGCAAAGAAATTCAAGTTACCGTTGACCTTGCAAATAACACAGGATTTGCAAGTTTGGGTATCGAGGTGGGTTATAATTCTGATATTATGACACTTACAAATGTAACGTCAAACACAGGTGTAGGAGGCACATTTACAAAAGCTCAATATCTTACTGTAAATCCGTTTAATATGGGTTGGGATAGTGCTTCAAACATCACATATAACGGAAACCTTGCAACTCTTACCTTTACTGTAGGTGAAGATGCCCCCGACGGTATATATCCGATAACTCTTGACTATTACAAGGGTGTAAAGGGAAATTATGTTGATGGTGATAATATCAACTATGATGAAAACTTTGAGGCTGTAGGTTTTGTATATATCAGCGGTAATGTTATTGTTGCAAGCTATATCCCCGGAGATATAAATGGTGATGAAAGCGTTGATAACAAAGATGCTACATATCTTCTCCGTTATCTTGCAGGTTGGTCTATTTCAGGCTTGGTTGAGGACGCACTCGATGTTGACGGAAGTACATCAGTAGATAACAAGGACGCTACTATTCTTCTTCGTTACCTTGCAGGTTGGAATGTAACCTTGCACTAATGGAGGGATATATATGCAAAAGAAATTTACATCATTTTTAATTCTTGCTGTAATATTTGTAAATATGTTTGCACTTTCGGCTTTTGCCGAAGCTGCACCCTCTGTCACAGTTGGAAGTGCTACAGGTAAAACAGGAACAACGGTTGAAATTCCTATTGTACTCAGCAATAATACAGGCTTTTCAAGTCTTGGGCTTGAAATAGGCTATGACGAAACAGCTTTGACACTAACAAATGTTGTGGCAAGTTCAAGCGTTGGTGCAACATTTACAAAGGCACAGGCATTTACAGTAAATCCGTATAATATGAGTTGGGATAGTGCGAGCAACACAGCATTTAACGGAACGCTTGTAACCCTCACCTTTGAAATCATTGCCACTGTAAACGGTGACTATCCCGTTACTGTTGACTATTACAAGGGCAGAAATGGAAACTATGTTGACGGTAACAATGTCAACTATGATGAAAATTTTGAACCTTTAGGACTTGAATATGTAAGCGGTAAGGTAACTGTAACAGGCAATGATGATCCTGTTACAGAAAGCCCCTCTATCACCGTAGGAAATGCAACAGGCAAAAAAGGTGATACTGTTGAAATTCCTGTTGTACTTGCAAATAACACAGGCTTTTCAAGTCTTGGTATTGAAATAGGCTATGATGAAACAGTTTTATCATTAACAAATGTTGTAGCAAGTTCAAGTACAGGTGCAACATTTACAAAGGCACAGGATTTTACGGTTAATCCGTATAATATGAGTTGGGATAGTGCAAGCAATACCAATTTTAACGGAATACTTGCAACTCTTACTTTTGAAATCATTTCAAATAATGCAGGTACATATCCGATTACAGTTGATTACTACAAGGGCAGAAACGGAAATTATGTTGACGGTAACAATGTCAACTATGATGAAAATTTTGAGCCTTTAGGGCTTGTTTATGTTGGCGGAAAAATAGAAGTGAGTGCTAATGATGAAAATTCAATAACATTGAGTGAAGATTTAACTGTTACGCTAACAGGTGAAATAGGTACAGGAACAGTTTATGCAGCTATATATGGCGAAAACAATCGCATGAAGCAAGTTAAACTTTATTCATCTTTAGGGACATTTAATATTGAATTTGATACACCCGAAGTCGGCGATACAGTAAAAGTAATGTGGTGGAAAGATAATTTACAACCTATGTGTGCGGCTAAATCAATTACTTTACGATAAAAAAATCGGGCTTGCCTTGAATTTTGGCAAGCCCTTTTTCAAAGAGGTGATTAACAAAATGAAAAAATTATTGGTTATGCTTTTAATGTTTACACTCTGTATTTCTGTAAATATCGTTTTTGCAGATAGCTTTAATGTGGTAGTTGATAACAAAACCGCAAACACGGGTGAAACAATCGACATAAATATATCTTTGGAAAACAACAGCGGTATTATAGCGGCATTATTCAATGTAGAATATGACAAAGAACGCTTGGAGCTTATCGAGGTGCAAGACGGACGGATTTTGGACGGCGGAACATTCAGCCCTAATTACAAATCATATCCTTACAAAATGGTTTGGAATAGTGCAACAAATACTAATTTTACAGAGAATGGGGTTTTAGCTGTTCTTAAATTCAAAGTGCTTGAAAATGCACAGTCGGGAAAAGCATTTATTAGCCTTGCCTATAACGAAAATGACGTATTTGATGTTGATTTAAACAATGTACCGATTACGATTATGAACGGCAGTATTGATGTTATAAGTAACGCATCAGGCGATACAAGTTCAGGCGACAGTTCGGGAACACGCAAACCATCCGGAACGTCCGCAAGCTCAAATCCACAGAATAATATTGTCACAGAACAACCAAAAGAACAAATGATTTTGACAATAGGCAAAAAGAAGCGTTGGTGTTCGGAGAAACAAAGATAAATGACGTAGCTCCTATTATCAGAAATGACAGGACAATGCTCCCTGCTCGTTTTGTTGCTGAAAATTTGGGAGCAGATGTTAAATGGGATAACGACACAAGAAAAGTCAAAATCACAAAGGACGATATAACAATTATTATTACTATTGATAGCCAAACGGCACTTGTAAACGGTAAGGCTATTATTCTTGACAGTCCTGCATTTATTGAAAATGACAGAACATATACCCCACTTCGGTTTGTAGCTGAAAAATTAGGAGCTGATGTTGAATGGAACAGTGAAACACAAGGGGTCATAATAACGAAATAATATAATAATCTATTGAATAAAGGATTAAACTGTAATTTACAGCTTAGTCCTTTTTCTTTTGCTCAATTTTCAGTCAAATCGCACTCAATGAGTTTTTTGACCTATTCTGTTATTCTAAAAGCACAGAAAGTTGGTACAGCTGAAATACCATTTTCTGAATATTTAAAGCCACAGGAGGATAACACATTATGAAATCTTTTAGAATCAGAATTCGGAGAAAGGAGATCAAAGGTTATGAGAGAACTTAACGGAGTAAAAATCATAGGAATAGACCACGGGTACGGCAATATCAAGACCGGTTGCACCGTTACACCTACAGGGCTTTTCAAGTATGAAACCGAGCCTGTATTTTCAGGAAACATTCTTGAATACAATGGCACATATTACCGTGTAGGTGAAGGTCACAAGGAGTTTATTGCCGACAAGTCAACCGACAACGAATACTACATCTTTACCCTTATGGCTATTGCAAGAGAATTAAGCCGTGTGGGTATCACCTCTGCAAATGTGCATATTGCCGCCGGACTTCCTTTAACTTGGGTACGCTCACAGCGTGAGAAATTCCGCAAATATCTTATGCAGAATGATGAGATTGAATTTCGTTTTAACGGCAAACAATACTATATTCGCATTGTCGGGAGCAGTATATTTCCGCAAGGCTATCCGGCAATCGTGGAAAATATATCACAGTTTACAGGCACAAACATTCTCGCAGACATCGGCAACGGCACAATGAATATTATGTATATCAACAACAAAAAGCCGATTGAAAGCAAGTGCTGGACGGAGAAACTCGGTGTTAATCAATGTATGATTACCGCTAAAAACAGTATTATGGATACGTTCGGGGTAAAGATTGAGGATTCTGTTGTGGAACAGTATTTACGATTTAAAGCAGCAGATATAAGCAAGGAATATCTTGACTGCTTAAATAGCGTTGCAACAGAATATACGGAACAAATCTTTTCTGCTCTCAGAAGATATGAATACAACTCCGGCTTGATGAGGCTGTATATTATCGGCGGTGGAGGTTGTCTTGTTGAAAATTTCGGTAAGTATGACAAAAACAGAGTAACCGTTATAAGCGATATATGTGCAACAGCAAAAGGCTATGAGTATCTTGCATACAACAAGCTGCGAAAGGAGCAGAGCCGATGAAAAACAATATTATCTGCACAAATATCCGCTTTAACCTTGATAATCCATTGCACCAAAAGGCTTGGGAATATCTGCAAACAATGGATAAGTCACAATTTAAGTCATACACCCACGCAACGGCGCTTTCAATAACGGAAATGTTTGACCGCTTTTACAAGCTGCAAGCAGATCCTTATCTTGAAACTCGTCAGCGAGAGGAACAATTTGTGGCACAAATTGTTGAAGCCGTTGAAAAAGCCTTGAATGAGGCTTTACCGAGTTTTCTGCTTTCGTGCATAGCGAGCTTTGCTAATCTGCAAATATCTCCGAGTATTGCTCAAAATCCAATGCAAAACAATGACAGTAATACCGAAAACGAAGAAATTGACTGGGATTTTATCAGCGAAAGCTAATAATGGTATTGAAGATTGCACTTCCAATACCATAAATTAAAGCTGTAATTATGCCTTAATCGGCATAATACCAAATATAATTGATATTCGTACCTTATCGGTACAGAAATCAATTATATTTAATGCGTAATTGCAAAAAGTCAATGCTTTTTACAATTACGAAAGGCTTTCGGGCAAACTGCCCTACAGCCTTTGTACGCACCTTTCGGTGCGTGTTCCTGTGCGTTCTGTTTGCGCTTTGTGCTTTATTCCAACAATAGTTTAGAACGCACAGGCACTTAATGCCCTTTAGCTCCACTGCTAAGTGAAGCATTGTCATCAACTAACGGCGATAACAACACTTCCCCTTATCCGCTATACTAAAGGGCATAGGCAGGTAGTGCAAGTGGATAGACACTTGCAACCTGTTCAGGGGGAAATCGAGAAAAATTCTCGTTGTATATTGCACGCTTTTGTTCGTTCGAGTACAGCAAGTACGCTTCACTCTCAAAATCGCACAATCTACTTAGAGAATTGTCCTCTTTCCCCCTAAAAACCCCCTATGCGGTAACGCAAAGTCAATCTTAAACTTCCGCTTAACATCAGACTTTGCATTACCTGCACAATAATTTGAAATATCCGTGTCAAATTATTGTGGTGCAAGCCATTATGTCTTGCACACTTTCGCACAGCGGCAGTAAACGCCAACCAAATCATAGAATTTGGGGCGTTCTTGCATAGGTGATGTTCGCCAAATTAAAATTTGGACACCACCGCAAAAGGAGGCGAATATATGAATCGCAAGCGAAATCATCAATTCTCCCTACGCTTGTCCGACAGCGAACAAGCGTTATGGGATAAAAAACAGACTGCAAGCGGTCTTAATAAAACTGAATTTTTTATCCGCACACTAAAAAACTCTGTTGTAAAAATATACCACTTTGATGAAAGCATAAAGGAACTAATTAAGGAATTACGCAAAGTCGGCGTAAATCTTAATCAGGCTGCACATCTTTTAAACAGTGGTTTCCTTTTTGAAGCGAATCAGGAAATTCGCAATATGAACGGCGAATATTCCGAAGTTATGGAGAAAATCAAAAATTTTCTTGAAAAGCCTTTGATAAACGCAACTATTATCGACAAGACGGACGGTGACGATAATGCTGTTCGGTAATGTCAATGTTAAGTATCAGCCGTGTAAATCGGTAGGACAGCTTAAATCGGCAGTAAACTATATGCTTGGCACACAGCCGGAGCAGATACGAAGCGGTGTAATAAAAACACAAGACCATCTGTACTCTGCTCTTGGCTGTAATCGTGATAATTTTGCAAACAGCATACTTGTCACAAGAAAGTTAAACGGCAGAAGCTACAGCAGAATGAAAGAAAATAACATAATTGCTCACAAATTGAGTATATCATTTCATCAGGCGGATAATGAAAAGCTGTCTTATGAATTGGCATATAAAATTGCAGAAGAATTTGCAAATGAATTTATGTATTCCAAAGGCTACGAGGTTTTATTTGCAGTACATACAGACACCGAGCATATTCATGTTCATTTTCTTGTGAGCAACTGCAACATAGACACGGGCAAAAGTTACAGACGGAATAAAAAAATGTTATATGATATGTCGGAATATTTCGGCAATCAATGCATTCAACACGGCTTGACGCACTCTGTCCGCAATGAGTTTTACAATCACGAACTTGATGAATCAAGAGATAATTTGACTTTTGCGGAATATCAAATGCGTAAAAAAGGCAAAGAGAGCTTTAAGGACGAGCTTAGAGAGGTTATTCAGGTAGAAATAGCGGATAAAACAAACAAGACCTTTGATGATGTTATGGCTGCTTTATGGCGGCACTATAATGTTGAAACAAGGGTTAAGGGAAACACGGTATCATACAGACACCCCGAATACAAGGACAAAAACGGAAAACTTGTATCTGTAAGGGGCAGTAAATTGGGTGATTTATATACCCGGAAAGGAATAGAATATGAGCTTACAAAGAAACTCACAAAACAATATGAACAACCAGCCGAAGCCGAGTATTCTGGAAAAATTACGGACACCGCAGGAGAGCATAGACACTCGTATGGAAACATTGGAAAGTCTGTGGCAGAAGCTACAGACCTTACGAGAGGACAACTTGAACGAGGCAGAGGACAAGCTACAGCTAACGGCATATCTGACAATAGCGGAAGAAATGTTCAAAGCTCTGATGACTTTTACGAACGCTATAGAAAGCGACATCAAAAGTCTAAAAGAAGAACAAATGAAGCTGTTAAGCCTGCAAAACGAGTACATCAGGACGAGTGGGAACGAGATTGATAAAATTGTTTACAACACCTATGAAGATGTAAAGGATAAATATGCTGTTCTCATTGAAAAATCCTTAAAAGAAGCTACCGCCAATCACAACCGCAGTTTAAAAGCATTGGAGCGTGTTGCCGAGAAATGCACCGAAACCGCAAAGAAAGCACAGGAGAACAATGCTACACTTTGTCGTGTAGATAATTTTTGGAAGTTTCTCAATTTTACAGCACCGATATATGTTATTGCGGATATAATAATACGGCTGATTTTTAGGTAAAATTTCAAAAGCCCTGCACGTTGATTTGTGCAGGGCTGAACTTCTAATTACGGCGGATTATCTATCTGATAATCTGTCATACTGTATTTCGGATTCTCCTGTAATTTTGTTTGTTTTCTTTTTATAAAGCAAAGTGTATTTTGCTTGTCCGGCGGTATAATCTTTATCGCCTTTTGGGAAGAAAGAACGGCAGAAATGAGAATCGGAATTTTCAAGTCTGTCAATGAATATGTATATATCTCTGCTGTTATGTGCAGATTGAAGCAAATAATCCGCTTTAATTAATGAAAATACTTGTTTCTTTGAATTATATTTAAAGATAATCTCATTGCTGTCAAGCATACTTTCCAAAAATTCAAAATACTCAATTCGCTCTTTGACAAAATCAAAGTTTTCACTTTTAGTTAAAGTGTCATAATCTATCTTTCCGTCTAATGCGTAGTCAAACACTTTCTTCCTTGAAGCGGTACGGAAAAATTCATTGTCAACGAGTTTATGAAGTACGGCTAAATGCACAAACTCCGTTTCAGAAAAGTTAAGTATTATTTTTGACATTTGACCTTTTCTGCCAATAATGATTTCATATTGTGTATCAATCAGCTTTTGAAAAGCTAATGCACACCTTTGTAATTTGTCTGCCATTGTAATATCCTTTCACATAAGTAAAAGCCGTTCCACCAAGAAAGCAGAACGGCTTTTAGTGTATTTTCTTTCGGCATTATGCCTACGCCGATTTGAGGTTACACTACACAAACCCCTCCCGAAAGCTCCATATGCCAACGCATATCGGCACGCCAGCACACATCTACGCTTTAACAGACACACCTGTTGCCTGTT
>JAQXXM010000108.1 GCA_029226065.1 Clostridiales bacterium | reverse complement strand
GTCCTGCTGTAATATCAACAAGCTTTGATACTGTCTCTTCGCCCACCTGCATTGTACGTCTTACGCTTATACGCTCGTGAAGTGTTATTACGCCGTTTGTATATGCCAATAGTGCTTCTTCCGCTGAAAGGAAAGATTTTTTCGTAACCTTCTTTGCAAGCGTTAAGAAGTTCTGTACGGATACAGTTACAGGCTTTTTCTCCGTTGCAACCGTTATGGGGTTAACATTTCCTATCTTTGTTTCGTTCAGCTTAACCTTTTCAAGTGTCAAAACGTATTCAAATGCCTGCTGCCATGATGAGAATGTCTCAATTACAGCATTCTCATCAACAACCTCGGGAGTTTCCTCTGAATTTGCAAGCAAGTCTGTAAATGCCGCCTGTTTTGTATCGTCATTGAGGATTGTTTCGTATATCTTCTTATAGTCCTCACATACGATTGTAAGGTAGTATGATCCCAACAGCATATCCTGTGACGGAACAGCCACAGGGTGACCGTCCTGCGGTTTTAAAAGGTTGTTAGCTGAAAGCATCAAAAATCTTGCCTCTGCCTGAGCTTCAGGTGAAAGAGGTACGTGAATAGCCATCTGGTCTCCGTCAAAGTCGGCGTTGTATGCTGTACATACAAGCGGATGCAGCTTTAATGCACGTCCTTCTACAAGTCTCGGCTCGAATGCCTGGATACCAAGACGGTGAAGTGTGGGGGCACGGTTCAACAGTACAGGATGCTCCTTAATAACGTCCTCAAGAACGTCCCATACCTCTACACGTCCACGCTCAACCATACGCTTTGCGCTCTTTATATTATGTGCGATACCGCGTGATACAAGCTCTTTCATTACAAACGGCTTGAACAGCTCGATTGCCATTTCCTTAGGCACGCCGCACTGGTATATCTTCATTTCAGGTCCTACAACGATAACCGAACGTCCCGAATAGTCAACACGCTTACCCAAGAGGTTCTGTCTAAATCGTCCCTGCTTACCCTTTAGGAGGTCCGAAAGCGACTTCAATGCACGGTTTCCGGGACCTGTTACGGTTCTTCCACGGCGGCCGTTATTGATAAGTGCATCAACAGCCTCCTGAAGCATACGCTTCTCGTTACGGATAATTATATCAGGCGCGCCAAGCTCAAGAAGTCTCTTAAGTCTGTTGTTTCTGTTTATTACACGTCTGTACAAATCGTTAAGGTCACTTGTAGCGAAACGTCCGCCGTCAAGCTGTACCATAGGACGTAAATCAGGCGGAATAATCGGAACTATCGTCAAAATCATCCATTCGGGACGGTTGCCTGATATTCTGAATGCCTCAACTATTTCAAGTCTCTTTATGATACGTGCCTTTTTCTGACCCTGCGCATCTTCAAGCTCTGCTTTAAGCTCATCTGCAAGAGCTTCAACATCTATCTTTTCAAGAAGTGCCTTTACAGCCTCTGCACCCATACCTGCCGAAAATGCGTCCTTGCCGTACTTCTCAAGGTATTCGCCGTATTCCTTATCAGACAATACCTGTCCTTCAACAAGGTCGTTGTTTACAAGGTCGGTATTTACGTCCGTTACAATATATGCCGCAAAATACAATACCTTTTCAAGCTGTCTTGGTGACAAATCAAGCATAAGACCGATTGATGAGGGAACACCTTTAAAGTACCATATATGTGAAACGGGTGTTGCAAGAGAGATGTGTCCCATTCTCTCACGACGTACTTTAGCCTTTGTTACCTCAACACCGCAGCGTTCACAGACTTTTCCTTTATATCTTATCTTTTTATACTTTCCGCAATGACATTCCCAGTCCTTTGTAGGACCGAATATCTTTTCGCAGTACAAACCGTCCTTTTCGGGCTTTAAGGTACGGTAGTTTATTGTTTCGGGCTTTGTAACCTCGCCGTGTGACCAGCCAAGGATAGTCTCGGGCGAAGCAAGTCCTATTTTAATAGCTTCAAAACTGTTAAATTCTAACATTTGAAATCCTCCATACTCTATCGTCAAATCAAATCAATATCGTCAGCGAAATCACTGTCTGTGCCGTCTAAATCGTCGTCAAGGTCGTAGTCGAAGTCATCATCTTCTTCAAGAAGCATATTCGCCTCATCAAGATCAGACTCGTCAAGCGAATCGCTAAATCCGTCTGCATCCTCCATTGTGCCTACGATTTCTTCGCTGATAGTATCGTCATCATCGTCCTCTGTCGCATCAAGATCAATTTCCTCCATATTGTGGTTAAGAATTTTGATGTCAAGAGCCAATGACTGCAATTCCTTAACAAGGACTTTGAATGACTCAGGTACGCCTGATTTCGGGATATTTTCACCCTTAACAATAGCCTCGTATGCCTTAACACGTCCTACAATATCGTCTGACTTAACAGTCAGGATTTCCTGAAGTGTATATGCCGCACCGTATGCCTCAAGCGCCCAGACTTCCATTTCTCCGAAACGCTGTCCGCCGAACTGTGCCTTACCGCCAAGCGGCTGTTGAGTTACCAATGAGTACGGTCCTGTGGAACGTGCATGAATTTTATCGTCAACAAGATGGTGAAGCTTCAGATAGTACATTATTCCGACTGTAACAGGATTATCAAACTTTTCGCCTGTACGTCCGTCATATACAACAGACTTGTATGTTTCGCTCAATCCTGCCTCTTTAAACGCTTCTGCAAGGTCGCTGTCCTGTGCACCGTCAAATACAGGTGTTGCAATCTTTATGAATTTGCCGGGACGTTTTGCATCGTATGCTTCAAGTACAGCATTACGGAAATCTTCGCCTGTTATCTTTTCAAGTTCTTCACGAGTCTTTAAGCTCAATTCTCTGTATGCATAGCCAAGGTGCATTTCAAGTACCTGACCTATATTCATACGTGACGGAACGCCAAGCGGGTTAAGCACGATCTGAAGCGGTGTACCGTCCTCTAAGAACGGCATATCCTCCTGCGGAAGTACACGTGAAACGACACCCTTGTTTCCGTGACGGCCCGCCATCTTGTCACCTACGGATATTTTACGTTTCTGTGCGATATAGCAGACAACTGATTCGTTTACACCTGCCGATACCTCGTCGCCGTTCTCTCGTGTGAATTTCTTAACATCTACTATTATACCTGCCTCGCCGTGCGGTACACGAAGCGATGTGTCACGTACTTCACGTGCCTTCTCGCCGAATATTGCACGGAGAAGTCTTTCTTCTGCTGTAAGCTCCGTTTCACCCTTCGGTGTAACCTTACCTACAAGTATGTCACCTGCGTGAACCTCAGCACCTATTCTTATGATACCGTTTTCATCAAGGTCCTTTAATGCATCCTCTGATACGTTCGGAATATCTCTTGTGATTTCCTCCGGTCCTAATTTTGTATCTCTTGATTCACATTCGTATTCTTCCATGTGAATTGATGTGAACACGTCATTTTTTACAAGCTCTTCACTGATTAGAACAGCATCCTCGTAGTTATAACCCTCCCAGGTCATAAATCCGATAAGGATATTCTTACCTAACGCAAGCTCACCGTTGTCCATTGCAGGGCCGTCTGCTATGATATCACCACGTGATACTCTTTCGCCCTCTTTTACGATAGGACGCTGGTTTATGCACGTACTCTGGTTTGAACGAACAAACTTTATAAGCTTATGCTCGTGACGTATTCCGCTGTCGCCTACGATTACAATTCTGTCAGATGCAACCTTTTCAACTACACCGTCTTCCTTTGCAAGAACGGCTGAACCTGAATCCTTTGCAACCTTATGCTCAATACCCGTACCGATTATAGGTGAATCGGTAGTCAATAGCGGCACTGCCTGACACTGCATGTTTGATCCCATTAGGGCACGGTTAGCGTCATCATTTTCAAGGAACGGAATACAAGCTGTAACAACCGATACAAGCTGTCTTGGTGATACGTCCATGTAGTCAATTCTTGAAGGCTCGACTTCGAGGATTTCCTCACGGTGACGTGCTGATACTCTCTTTGAAAGGAATGTGCCGTCTTCTGACAACGGCTCATTCGCCTGTGCTATTGTGTAGCCGTCCTCAACGTCTGCTGTCATATATTCTATTTCGTCTGTTACCTTACCGTCTACAACCTTGCGGTATGGTGCTTCAACAAATCCGTATTCGTTAATTCTTGCAAATGTAGCAAGTGATGTTATAAGACCGATGTTCGGACCTTCAGGAGTCTCGATAGGACACATTCTGCCGTAGTGAGAATAGTGAATATCTCGAACTTCAAAGCCTGCTCTTTCTCTTGAAAGACCGCCGGGGCCCAACGCCGATATTCTACGCTTATGACGAAGCTCTGCCAACGGGTTTGGCTGGTCCATGAACTGCGAGAGCTGAGATGAGCCAAAGAACTCATTTATTGTAGCGATTATCGGACGTATATTTATAAGTGATGACGGTGTGATTATTTCAAGCTCCTGCGTTGACATACGCTCACGGACAGTTCTTTCCATTCTTGAAAGACCTATTCTGAACTGATTTTGCAAA
>JAQXXM010000107.1 GCA_029226065.1 Clostridiales bacterium | reverse complement strand
CCGTCACGAACAAAAAAATTCAAAAGCATATCCGACAGATTGTACCTTTCAATATACCTGTTTTGCCATGAATAGAAAATATCGTACTCAGAATGTATATATGTTTCATTTCCGAGAATATTCCTCAATTTATATCGAGAGCTTATATCAAAAATAAATATACCCTCATCTGTCAAGCTGTTTTTTACGG
The DNA here is from genome assembly GCA_029226065.1 of Clostridiales bacterium. Classification (GTDB taxonomy): domain Bacteria; phylum Bacillota; class Clostridia; order UBA1381; family UBA1381; genus Ornithomonoglobus. The sequence goes on along the minus strand of JAQXXM010000107.1, from coordinate 5,057 downwards.
CCCTGAACGTGTTTATGACACTCTTTGGTGTTATTTGGTAATTCAGTCCGTCTATCATACATAGAAAAGCGTCATACTTATTACGAGCTTTAAACTTTGCCATATCAGAACATATAAGCTTTGTCCTATTAAGCTTTTGTGATGCAATGCTCAACATATCACGGCTGATATCAGAGGCTGTAATTATATATCCACGTTTTTCCATACGGTATGTTATATTTCCTGTACCGCAGGCAAGTTCACACAGCGTATCGGGAGATACGCCGTGATGTGTGAACAAATTTTCTATATAGTCGCACCATTTATCATAGTCAATGTCCTGCTGCATAAGTCTGTCATAAACGTATGCAAAATCCTGATACTGTGCCATTATCTTAATACTGCACCAAGCTCGTTTGCGAGGTTTTTAACAATCTTTGCATGAATATTATCCGCTTCCTCACCTGTCAAACTCCTGTCAGGTGCCTTGAACTCTGCCTTATACATAACACTCTTTTTACCATCAGGTATCTGTGAGCCTGTATATACATCGCTAAGTTCAAGCTTTGTAAGAAGCTTACCGCCTGCTTTTTTCATTACCTTTTCAATATCGGCAACAGGTGTGGTATTATCAATCACAATTGAGAAGTCACGTGTTACTGCCGGGAATTTTGTAAGCGGCGTATACTTTACATCACGGTTTGTACAGTTAAATATTGCTGTAAAATCAAGCTCGCCCATATATGCTTTTACGCCAATCTCAAAATTACGCAGTACCGACGGATGTACTTCGCCTATTACACCTAAAGTCTTGCCGTTTGATTTTATAACAGCACTTCTGCCCGGGTGATATATCGGGTTGTCCGTAAGGCGTTCGTACTCAACATCTGTTATGTGAAGCTCTGCAAACATTTCTTCACATACACCCTTTATATCGTAGAAATCAACATCGTTGTACATTCCTATCATAAGTGTTCTCGGCTCGTCGGGCAGCTGTCCTTGTCCGTTAGGAATATATACTCTGCCAAGCTCAAAGAGCTTTGCACTCTTTGTACGGTAATTGTAGTTGCGTGCAAGAGTTTCAAGCATACTTCCTGCCATTGTTGTACGCATTACAGACGTATCCTCACCAAGCGGGTTAGAAATCTTAACCTGGTTTCTAAGGGGTGAATTTGACGGAATATTCAGCTTATCGAGCATTGCAGGGCTTTGGAAGTTGTATGTGTAAATCTCATACATTCCCTGTGAAATCAGGATATTGCTTATCTGTGCTTCAAGCTTTTGTTCGGGTGTCTTTATACCGCATGTAGTAGCACCTGTCATAAGTGTTGTCGGAATTACGTCATATCCGTAAAAACGTGCAACCTCCTCAGCAATGTCTGCCTCTGCCAACAAATCAGGACGCCATGATGGCGGATATAATATCATATTATCTGTATCAGCCTTTATATCAAGCCTTGCAAATATTTCAAGCATTTCTTCTGTTGACACATCAGTACCTAAGAACGCATTAATCTTATCAGGTCTGAACTTTATAGAAACAGGCTCTTCTACATTGCCTAAAACATCAATCATACCTGTCACGTTCTCACCGCATCCAAGAAGCTCTACAAGCTCACAGGCACGGTTTATTGCAGGAACTGTATTATGATAGTCAAGTCCCTTTTCGTAGCGTGAGGATGCCTCTGTTCTTAACCCAACACGCTGTGCGGTAAGACGCACAGATGCGGCATCAAACATTGCAGATTCAAATACAACAGTTGTCGTGTCCTCTTTTATCTCGGAATTAAATCCGCCCATAACGCCTGCAATTGCTATTGCACGCTCCTTGTCTGCTATTACAAGGTCGTCGTTTATAAGTGTTCTGTCCTGCTCATCAAGAGTTTTTATCATCTCGCCGTCATTTGCACGCCTGACTGTTATTTTTCCGCCTGATATATCTCGTATATCAAATGCGTGCATCGGCTGACCATATTCAAGCAAAACGTAGTTTGTAATATCTACTATGTTATTTATTGCTCTTACACCGCACGCTTCAAGTCTCTCACGCATCCACTTCGGTGACGGACCGATTTTAACATTTTTAACTGCTCTTGCACAGTAACGCTTACACTTGTCCTTATCAAGTATTTCAACTTCAAGCATATCGTTTATATCTCCGCCTGTTTCTGTCACCTTCGGCACAGATACATTAAACGGCTTTTTAAATGTTGCCGCCGTCTCACGTGCAAGACCGATTATTGAGAAACAGTCAGGTCTGTTAGATGTAATTTCAAACTCCACTACATTTTCGTTCAGTCCAAAAAGCTCTTTTACATCGCTACCGATTTCGGCATCGTCGCTAAGCACTAAAATTCCGTATTCAGGCTCATAACCAAGACGTGACGGTTCTATACCCAATTCATCGTGAGAACATATCATACCATTTGACATAACTCCTCGAAGCTTACCCTTTTTAATTTTGGTTCCGCCGGGCAACGTTGCACCGTTAAGTGCAACAGGTACTTTCTGTCCAACCGCAACATTAGGAGCACCGCAAACTATCCCTATAGGCTCACTCTCGCCTACATCAACTGTGCATATATGCAAATGGTCGCTGTCGGGGTGCATTTCGCACGTAATCACCTTACCAACAACTACTTTGTCAATTTCAGCGCCAAGATTAGTTACTCCCTCAACCTTGGAGCCTGACATTGTCATTTTATCAGAATATTCCTTTGGCGTAACGCCCGATATATCGGTATAATCGCTAAGCCAGCTCATAGGTAAATCCATTTTCTATTTCCTCCTTGTCATCAGAACTGTTCCAAAAATCTCATATCGTTCTCAAAGAACAAACGCAGGTCATTTATATTAAACTTACCCATAGCAATTCTCTCAAGTCCGATACCGAACGCAAAGCCTGTATATTCCTCAGGGTCAATACCGCAGTTTTCAAGTACCTTCGGATGTACCATACCACAGCCCAGAATTTCAATCCAGCCTTCGCCTTTACATACACTGCAGCCTTTACCACCGCAGTTAAAACAACTGTAGTCCATTTCAGCCGACGGCTCTGTAAACGGGAAATGATGCGGTCTGAAACGCACTCTTGTATCTTCTCCGTAAAGTTCCTTTACAAAACGCTCAAGTGTACCCTTAAGGTCCGCCATTGTGATGTTCTTATCAACAACAAGCCCTTCTATCTGATGAAACACAGGTGAATGTGTTGCATCCTGTGTATCACTTCTGTACACTCTGCCGGGTGCGATAATTCTTATAGGCGGCTTTGTCTTTTCCATCACACGTACCTGCATAGGCGATGTCTGAGTTCTCAAAACTATATTATCCTCAATATAGAACGTATCCTGTGTATCACGTGCAGGGTGGTTTTTAGGGATATTTAACGCCTCAAAGTTATAGTAGTCATACTCAACCTCAGGTCCCTCTGCAATAGAGAAGCCCATACCCATAAAAATCTCTTTTAGTGTATTCATAACCTGAGTCATTGGGTGAAGCTTGCCCACATTCGTCTTTTTTCCGGGCATTGTGATGTCTATAACCTCTGACTTTAACTTTTCCTCTTCAAGCCTTGACTCAATAGTTTTCTTTTTACTCTCGATTTCAGTTTCAAGATTTTGTCTGATTTCGTTTGCAAGTGCACCTATTACAGGTCTCTCCTCGGGAGTGAGCTTGCCCATACCCTTTAAGACTGCCGTAAGCTCACCCTTTTTACCCATATACTTGATACGGATTTCCTCAAGTGCCTCTAATGTATCAGCATCTTTTAAAGCTGACTCTACAGACAACTTGATTGCTTGTAGCTGTTCTTTCATTTCTTTTCTTCCTTTCCAGAATGTTTTGCCATTGGAGCATGAAAAAAGCCTCGCCCCAATATGGGACGAAGCATACATCTCCGCGGTACCACCCGTATTCCGATTAATAATCGGCACTCATTTACGTATAACGGCGCAACCCGTCGCAAGCTACTCTCATACGATTTAACCTGCGCAACTCCAAGATGAAATTTCAATAATGACATTGCCGCAACGGCTCACAGCTCAATAACCGTCACTCTCTTTTGGATTATCATTACCTACTTTGTCTTTTCACAGTCTTTATATCCAATTGCAATCATTTTACCACATAAATACGTATTTGTCAATCTTTTTAAGAAATTATTTTTCTCGTCTTTATGCAAACTTTCTCTGTCCTTGAAATCATTATCACCAACAAGCACAAGAAAAAAGCAAGAAATACAGGCATCAGTTTCAGGCTGATATTATTAGCAATCAGACCGAATAGATATAACGAATTTAGAGTTGTATCTTATTCATGCCTTTTGCCATTTGCACTTTTATATAATGTGTGAAATCAGACACATCATTAAGATGATTACATAAAGTTGTTATGCATCTGCATAATTTTAATTAAAATACCCATATAATTATTTCAGAAATACAGACGACCGATTCGCTGTGTTCCAAAACACAAGCAATTACAACATACCGCTACTTGTGTTATTAATTAGAACCAAAAATATATAACATGCCACCAATATGGCCAAATCACTCTATCCGCATTTCCAGATGTTGACCAAAGAGCGTCAGCCCACTTACTATACATCCATTTATCGTCAATCTTTGAAAATTCAATTATGCTGCCTAGAGATTTATCTTCACTAACATAATAAATACGTGCGTAATTCTCAGTATAATCCAATATTTTTATGTATTCCATATCTCCAATCATTGTATTACTTTCATACATTGCTTGATTTGAAAAATCATTACCGTGAATTAGAGTAAGAATTTCACACCTTGCCAATGAAATGCCCCATATTACAATAAAGCACAATATAGGGAATAAAATAACAATAGTTTTTTTATGCTTTTTCATATATTTGTCTCCTCTAATTTAATCCAAATAAATGTTTCATATAATAATAATTTTCTTTCGCAAAATCTCCAAATGGTGTGCTTTGTGGAGTAGAGTTGATACCTCTCTTGCCCCCATTTTCCCCAATGTTATAAAGTGTAGCTAAAATAGCTGTTCTTCCATCAATTTCAGGATATTCCGACTTCCACAAATCCTGAATA
>JAQXXM010000106.1 GCA_029226065.1 Clostridiales bacterium | reverse complement strand
CAGAAACATACAGTCACTACGCTCTTTTATCATCTGCCAACATTCACGTCTCCAACCATCTGCCTCTTCAATAAGGAAATCAGTCGAAAAACATAAATAGACAAGCCCTGATTTCATTTTGTATTCACCGTTTTTCTTCTTATCCACAGGCTTGGAAAAATCTTTTGTTTTTACAATTTCATCTGTGTTAACATTGCGTTTTGCATCACCTTTGTGAATATAGCAATGCAAACAGCCGTCACTGCACTTATGGCAACCCCGCCATGGATTCCACATTGATGCCATAGTAACACCGCCATTCTATATCAAAGATTTTGAAAAGTCATAAGCTTTTGCTGTTGTGGTTTTTTATTTCCATTGATATTTTTTTAAATCCACTTTATAGTCCCTGACTTCAATTCCTTCTGCTTCAAGTTTTTCCTTTTGCTTTTCTATACCGCCAAAAGCGTATTGGCGGGCAAGATACCCCTTACTGTTTACAACCTTATAGCAAGGATATTTTTCGCCATCGGGATTTGCGTGCAAAATGTTTCCCACCGTCCTCGCATAGTGCTTGTTTCCAAGTATTTCTGCAATCTGACCGTAGGTTACAACTCTCCCCCTCGGTATGTTTTGCAAAATTCTATAAACTTGTTCTTTCATCACTGAGCTTCCTCGCAAACCTCTATGATTTTATCTGCAGCGCCTTTGGCACCTGACGAATTTTTAAAGCCTTCTGAAATTTTGGATGCATTTTGCTTATATGTATTGTCCTCAAATATTTCATTTATTGCACTCAGAACATAAAGCGTTTTATCGAGTTTAATACCTGCACCAAGCTGAAAAACACGCTCGGCAACACCTTTTTGCTCCGATGTTTGCGGTGACATAACAAGAGGCACTCCGAAATATAAGCTTTCACTTACGCTGTTCATTCCGCAATGCGACAGGAATACATCAGCCTGCTTAAGAACTGCAATCTGGTCAACGTGCGAAAAAACCGATATGTTTTCGGGAAGTTTCCCAAACTTCTCAACAGACACTATATTGCCGACAGACATAATAACCTGATAATCTGTATCGGCTAAAGCCGATATACAGTTTTTGTAAAATGACATCATATCATTATTGACAGTACCCATAGATATGTAAATTAGCTTATCTCTCGTTTTCACAATTTCATTGTTTGCAGGACGAATCGAAGGTCCGACAAATGCGTATTTCTCCGAAAAGGTCTCAGAACATGGCTGAAATTCAGGAGAGGTATAAACGATAGTATGTGTGTTATCGTCACTGCCTATAATATCAAGAATACTTTTTACGGGATAACCTTTAGCTTTTAGCCGTTTGACTTCTTTAGAGGTTTTGGGTGAGGTAAAAATCATCTTAAGTAAATCACCGATACCTTGTTTCATAATCCTTGCCGAGTGCTTGTTAAATGCAAAGGTTGTTGTTGAAGAAACAAAGGGGATACCAAGTTTCAATGCAACGGCTTTTCCCCATAGTGCCATGGAATCTGCCACTATGCAATCAGGCTTAAGCTCCGCCATTTCTTTAGAAACCTTATCATCAAGAGCCAATGTGGTGTCGACAAGTATTTTTGCCGAGAACGCTAAATCTTTTCCCACACGTGTGGCATCTTTTTCGTCGAGCTTCTGCTCCGTATCATAATCATCGCAGGATATAAATGTTGCTCCTGCCGACTCAATTTCCTTACGCATAATGTTGTATGAATAATACCACACCTGATGTCCTCGTGAAACTAACTCCTTTACAACTCCCAAAGTAGGGTTTGTATGTCCGTATGCAGGAATATTAAAGAAAACAATTTTTCTCAAACTTCCTCACCTTCATTCTGTAAATTTATTAAACCGCACATAGCCACGGATATAATACATAATTTATCTCTATTGTACCATATTTCCTGCCGCATTGCAAGTGGTAAGACTAAAGAGTTAGTGATATCCCCTACAATATATCTTAAACATAAAAGTCTTATTGTTTCCTATAATTTGACATTTTGCCAAATTACAGTAATATAAAATGATTTCGTCTACATTCCAAAATACCATCTTTTCTAAGTTTGCTGATTTGGGCGGATAAACCGCTACGGTCCACCTCAAGATAGTCTGCAAGCTCTTGTCTGTTAAAAGGGATTTTAAAGCTGTTGTTATTATGCATTTTAGCGCAAATTGTAAGGTATGTGAGCAGCTTTTCACGAGTTGTCCTCTTTGAAATAACCTCGATCTTTTGTTGGAACATAACGGTTTTTGAAGCAAGAACCTTTACGAGATTATAAATCAACTGCTGATGATGTGAACAGCCCTTTTGACAAGTGTGCAGGATATGATTACAGTCAATAAACATAATTTCACTTCTCTTATTGGCAATAACCGATACAGGCATAGAGGACATTTTTATACAGGCAAATGCCTCACCAAACAGTTCTCCCTCACACAGATTGCCCAGAATGCTTCTGTTGCCGTAATAATCCGTTCGGATAATTTGCACCGAGCCTGACAACACAATGCCGATATATTTTGCAGGTGACTCCTCGGACAAGATTGTACAATTTTTATCAAATGTTTCCGTTTTTACCCCAAAGCACTCGAGTATATTAATAATATTATCATCTGACACATCAAAAAACAACGGGCATTTTCTTAGTGTATTTAAAAAATTAATCATATTTTTCTCCAATGTGTTGAAATTTCAACATACTTTATATAAATATTATATTATAATTATGCTATAAAATCAAGGAGGAATACAAAAATGATTAGAAAAATAATTAAAATAGACGAAGAAAAATGCAATGGCTGCGGTGCTTGTGCTGTCGCATGTCACGAAGGCGCAATTGATATGATAGACGGAAAAGCAAAGCTTGTACGAGAAAATTATTGCGACGGTCTTGGAGATTGCTTACCCGCCTGCCCCGTAGATGCTATCAGCTTTGAAGAGCGTGAAGCCCCAGCGTATGACGAGGAGGCCGTAAAACAAGCGCAAATAAAAAAGAGTGCTGATGCACTTCCCTGTGGATGCCCGGGCACGCAGTCAAAATCCTTAAAAAAAGAAACGATTTCAACTGTATCGACACAAATCACGCAAAGTCAACTTATGCAGTGGCCTTGCCAGATAAAGCTTGTTCCCGTAAACGCACCGTATTTTAATGATGCAAATCTTTTGATTGCGGCAGATTGTACAGCTTATGCCTATGGGAATTTCCATAATGAATTTATCCACAACCATATTACAATTATCGGATGTCCAAAGCTTGACGAAGGTGACTATCAGGATAAACTGACAGAGATTATTGCAAACAATAATATAAAAAGTGTAAAAATCGTGCGTATGGAGGTTCCTTGTTGCGGCGGAATAGAAAATGCGGCAAAAAGAGCCATTCAAAATAGCGGTAAATTTATTCCGTGGCAGGTAGTTACAATATCAACAGACGGACAAATAATTGAATAAGAAGAAAATGGAATATAGATGCAGAATTTGCGAAACTTGCCCGACGGAGTACACGGGTACTGCAAGGGTAAGTTTCGCAGATAGTTCAAAGGCATTAATCGAATAGGGCAGAATATTTCATCTGCCCTTTCACACCACGAGGGTGCAAAACCAAGCATTATTCCTCCGAAACCGATTATTCCGAGTTTATGCTTTATGCGCACCACATTTCACCCGCACTTTCGTAAATCACGGTATCCTGCAAAACTTAACAGCTTTTTCAAGCCCCTCTTTTGCGGACATTAATCCGTCCTCATGCTCAATGGATATTACACCGTCGTATCCTACAGCTTTAAGTGTGCTTATAATATTATTCCACACCTCTTTACCGTGACCGTAACCAACGGTTCTGAATACCACAGGTGACATAACAGAAAGTTCCATATTATTTGTCCATCTCCTCTCGGTTGTTAAATCTATGACCATTAAATTCTCTCACAAACCCGTTTGGGAAAAATAGAAGCAAGCAGATTGCCTTCTTAAGGGACGACGGCGTATGTGTATACTCCGAGTCCCGAAAGAAGGCGAGATGTGCCGCTTATCTTTTTCCAAATTTATGACCATTAACTGCTTTAACAAAACCGAAGTTTGAGAGAAAATCGTTCAGATTGCCGCTTTGCAGTGAGTGGTGCTGTACGAGTGTACTGCCCCGAACGAAAAGCGGTGAGATGGGCGATTTTATCCAAACTTTACTACTCCAACGGTTCTGCGAATGGACATTCAAGTGGGATATTTTTCTTTATAGGGCATGCCCATTTAACCGCATTTTTCAAAATTCTTTGTACGTTCTCATTGTGGTATGCCGTATTTGTTTCATGTCCGGGCTGGAAATAAAAAATCTTTCCGTTACCCCTTATCCATGTACAACCTGAACGGAACACTTCTCCGCCGTCAAACCAACCCATAAATATTGTCTCCATCGGCTCGGCAATATCAAAAGGCTCTCCGTACATTTCCTCGCAATCAAGTGCAAATGTTTCATCTACACCCTCTGCAATCGGATGATTTGGCTTAATTGTCCAAATTCTTTCCCTTGCGGTGTCTCTCCATTTCAGATTACACGTTGTTCCGTTAATCTTCCTGAAAATCTTTGAATGATGAGCTGAATGAAGGACAATAAGTCCCATTCCCGAAAGTATATACTTATGTACTCTCTCAACAATATCGTCCGGGACCAAATCATGCCCTGCATGTCCCCACCACATAAGAACATCCGTATCTGATAACACCTCATCAGTCAATCCACATTCCTCATCGTCAAGCGTAGCCGTTCTTACCTCTACATCGTCCGATGCCAACAAAGATGCAATATATCCATGTATTCCTCCCGGATAGTTCTGTGTAACCTCGGGCATCTCCTTTTCATGGATGTTTTCGTTCCATATCAAAACTTTCATTGCAATGCCCCCCGATTATAGTATCACTTCTCTGCCTGTTTTAGCAGACTTGTATATTGCCTCAAGAATTTTAATCATATTTACACCCTGTGTCGGTACAAAATCAGGCTCTGTATTGTTGAGCAAAACATCAGCAAAATGCTTTATATTCTCACTATGAGCATTACGATTATCTTTGACTCTCGGAATGATATCCTCAATACAGCCGTTGCTTTCTGTAAATATCTTAACACCGTTGTCATTAACCGTTGCTCCTGATTTTGTACCGCGCAACTCAACAAATGTATTCTCTTTTTCAACATTCGATGCCCATGAAAACTCAATTTGCAGACAGGCTCCGTTATCAAATCTGATAAATCCCATTGCAAGGTCTTCTACATCAAATATTCCGTCCTCTTTCTTATCTCCGAATGAGGAATGTACAGAATCAGACAAGTCGCTGTCAGCAAATTTGGTGTAAGTACAGCCTGATACACTAACAGGTGTCGGATTGCCCATAAGCCATATTGCAAGGTCAATCATATGCACTCCCAGATCAATTAGCGGGCCTCCTCCCGACTGTGCTTTAGTGGTAAACCAACCACCTTTACCGGGGATACCTCTTACCTGTTGCCATCCGCAGCGTCCGCAGTAGATTTCACCCATCTTACCTTCTTCAATATACGCCTTCAAATACTGCGCTGTCTCTCTGTATCTGTTATTTCTCATAACCATCAGCTTCTTGCCGGATTTCTCTGATGCATTCTGCATCTTTAATGCTTCATCCACCGATACAGCATCAGGCTTTTCGCAAAATACATTCAGCCCTTTTTCCAATGCCTCTGTCGCTATAACGGAGTGAAGATAGTTAGGTGTACAGATATCTATAAAATCCAATCCCTCAACATCCAACAGCTCCTTGTAATCGGTAAACGATGCAATGTCGTTCATACTGAACTCTTTCTTAAAACTCTCTATCTTCTCCGGGATAATGTCACAGACAGCCGCAATCTCAACATTATCCATTGCCAAATATGACCGCATATGCGCTCCGCGGCATATTCCTCCCAGTCCGATAATTCCAACCTTTAATTTTTTGTTCATTATTAATTCCTCTCCTTTCAAAAAAATGCTTTTTCATTTTATGGATATCTCCCAAAAAACATTTTTTAAATTTGTTAAAATGATTATAGCATAATTAATATTTTTATGATATAATATATTTAGCCTAAAATATCAATTTTTT
>JAQXXM010000105.1 GCA_029226065.1 Clostridiales bacterium | reverse complement strand
CGGAACGTCGCTTATCACCAATATGGCGGCAATCGGACTTGTTTTGAGTGTGACATACCATAATAAGCCAAGGATAAAAGTAGACGTTTACTAACCAGGGGCTGTTGCATTTAGCGCAGACCGTTCAAAGGCTTAAAATGGCATCAAATCAATGTCTGTTAAATTTCATATAACAAATTTAGGTAAAAAGTTGAAATTTGCCATAAAATGTAGTATAATAAGGATTGTCGGAGAAATCCGATGTAAAAGGTAAGACTAAAAACAGTGTAAAAGCTGGGCGGTTATGCCATCATCTCCACCGAAAGGGGGTGATAGCTATGGATAATAATTATATAATTTATTTTATGATAATTTTATTACTTTTAGTAATTTCCATAAAAAAATAACGCCCACCCGCTAAAATGAGGCGTTATTTTTTAACAAACACTTTGGCATAACCGTTTGAGGTCTTGCCTTTTTCTATTGTTATTATACACCCAAAAGACAGAAATGTCAACAGTTTTCAGTGAAAAATTATAAAACTCTTGAAATATACAGACGTTGTCGCCAGACAAAACCAATTCAAAATTGGGGTGTTGCCTGCTTTCCGCAACACCTCTCTTTTATTTCATCACGCAGTTTTGTTTCCTGCATAAAGCAGAATAGTCATCCACAGGAGCGATGTAGCATCTTTGATACGTTTAGTGAATAGGGATTGCATAACCGCCTAACTCTGTTATAAAATATTTTGTTCGGTCGGTGCTGTTTTTCCGAACTTGTGAGATGCTCAAAAAATAGTGCAGAACGGACTAAATAAAGGGTACACATCGTGTACCCCTTTGCCCGACGGCGTACTTGTGTACGTCGAGGGTTTATTTTGTTCGGTCGGTGCTGTTTTTTGGGTATCTCACACCATTTCTGATACAAGCATATCCATACTATACATTCCGCTCGGCTTGCCTACCATAAATTTTGCCGCCTTAATAGCGCCTACTGCAAAAATCTCCTTACTTGCCGCATGGTGTGACAGCTCGATAACCTCGTCATTGCCCGCAAAAATTATATCGTGGTCGCCTACAATAGTTCCGCCTCGGACTGCCGATATTCCTATTTCAGTAGCCTTACGCTGACGTCTTACATTGTGGCGGTCAAATACGTACTCTGCCGGATATGAAAGTGTCTCGTCAATCGCATCGGCAATTGCAAGAGCAGTACCGCTTGGTGCGTCTATCTTCTTATTGTGGTGTCTTTCAACTATCTCAATATCAAAATTGCCCTCAAGCAGCTTTGCCGCTTGCTTTGCAAGCGATATTAACAAATTAATACCAAGACTCATATTTGCTGAGAAAAATACAGGTATTTCGTTTGCTGCCTCTGTAAATGACGCTTTATCCTCTGCTGAAAAGCCTGTAGTTGCAAGTATTACGGGAGTGTTTGTTCTCTTGCAATAATTGAGAATACTATTTAAGCACGATGGATGTGAGAAATCTATAACTACATCCGCTTCCCCTGCAAATTCCTCAATTGAGGCAACTACAGGGTAATCGTTCATCTGCTGTGTATTTATATCCACTCCGCAGACAATTTCTACTTCGCTGTCCTCATCAACAAGTCTTGAAATAACCTGACCCATTTTGCCGTTACAGCCGTTCATAATTATCTTTATCATAACGTAATTATCCTTTCTTTCAGATAAGTCCGTGCTTTGTCATTACTGCCTTAAGCTTTGCAAGGGTGTCATCTGCCATATCAACAAGCGGCAGACGAAGATTACCTGCATTCTTGCCCATAAGATTTAGAGCAGTCTTAACAGGAATGGGATTTACCTCTATAAACAACGCATTTACAAGGTCAAGTAAATCCAACTGCATCTTTGTTGCCTTCTTGCAGTCACCGTCAAAATATGCCTGACACATCTCATGTGTTTCCTTAGGCATTACGTTTGCAAGAACCGATATTACACCCTTGCCGCCAAGCGACATAACAGGTACTATCATATCATCGTTACCCGAATATATGTAAAGCTCGGGTACTTCTGCAGCTACCTGTGCAGTATAGCTGATATTTCCGCTTGCTTCCTTGATTGCTACGATATTGTCACGCTTTGCAAGCTCCTTAAGTACAGGTATTGAAATATTAACACCTGTTCTTGATGGTACATTGTAAAGTATTATCGGGATATTAACAGCATCTGCAATTGCTCCGAAGTGTGCTATAAGTCCCTTTTGTGTTGTCTTGTTATAGTACGGTGTAACCTGTAACAATCCGTCAACACCAAGCTCCTCCGCTTTCTTTGAAAGCTCTACAGCGTGACGTGTCTCGTTCGAGCCTGTGCCTGCGATTACAGGTATTCTTCCTGCTACCTTATTAACTGTATATTCAATTGCGGCAAGATGCTCGCTGTCGGGCATTGTAGATGCCTCGCCTGTTGTTCCGCAAATGATTATTGCATCAGTTCCGCCTGATATATTCCATTCTATAAGCTCGCCCAATGCATCATAATTAGTCTTGTCGCCGTCAAAGGGTGTTACTATTGCGACACCCGAACCGGTAAACGGTAATGTCTTTGCCATATTATTACCTCCTCAATCAATCCATCCAGCCTTTAGCTGTCAATAATTCCGCCAACAGCACTGCACCGCCTGCAGCACCTCTTAAAGTATTGTGGCTCATTGATACCATTTTATAATCGTACTGTGTTGACTCACGCAAACGGCCGCACGATATCGCCATTCCGCCGTCTATTTCACGTGCCGTCTTTATCTGCGGCATCATCGGCTCTTCTGCCTCTGTATGAACGTAGATAAACTGCTTGGGTGCGTGCGGAAGATTTAACTCCTGCGGCTCGCCCTTGTACTCTCTCCACATATTTTCTATTTCTTCAACTGACGGCTTTTTAACTCCATCTTTGAATTTAAAGAATATAGCCGCTGTATGACCGTTTGAAACGGGAACACGGTATGTCTGACACTCGATTGAAAGCTCCGTTGAGGGAACTATCTCATTGCCGTCTATCTTACCGAGTATCTTGTTCGGCTCAACCTCTGACTTCATTTCCTCACCGCCAATATAGGGGATAAGGTTATCTACCATCTCAGGCCATGTCTCAAACGTCTTACCTGCACCTGAAATTGCCTGATACGTTGTAACGAGTGCTTTGTCTATAGGATATTTCTCGTTTATAACTGCCATTGCAGGTAAGTATGACTGCAACGAACAGTTTGACTTAACTGCGATAAATCCACGCTTTGTGCCAAGTCGCTCACGCTGGCTTGGGATAATGTCAAGATGCTCGGGATTTATTTCAGGAATAATCATTGGTACATCGGGAGTGTGACGATGTGCGCTGTTATTTGATACAACAGGACATTCAGCCTTTGCGTAACGCTCCTCAAGTGCCTGTATTTCGTCTTTCTTCATATCAACTGCACAGAACACGAAATCTACCATTCCCGCAATCTTCTCAACATCATCAGTTGCGTTCATAACTGTCATTTCAGCTATGTTATTTGGGATTTCAACGTCCATACACCATTTTGCACCTACTGCGTCCTTATATGCTTTTCCTGCACTTCTGGGCGATGCCGCAAGCACAACCACGTCATACCACGGATGGTCTGCCAATAATGTAATAAATCTCTGACCTACCATTCCCGTAGCGCCTATAATTCCTACCTTGTACTTATCTTTTTTCATTTCTCCATTACCTTTCCATAAAAAATTAAGGGCAACAGCTTAATGCTATTGCCCGCTTAAAACTACGTTCTGCGATAGCACTCCACCGTTTCGGTGACAGTCATACCGTTATTTACGGCACAACCAGCAAAAGCATTGCGACTGCTTCCACTTCGGCGTTTTCCCCTTTTGCCGTACATCATAAATCACGCATCTCTCCGCACGGTTACTCTTGAATTACGCACCTCTACCTTTTATATTATTATATTATCACGTATTTACTATTGTGTCAAGTACTTTTTTGAATTATACGTGTTTTTTATTTATGCAAATTATTCCCGACACAGGTACAGCTATTTCATTATATCCTGATTTTACGATGTACGGTTCCTCTTTCTGTACATTACCCATACAGTCATAAACTGTCAGTATTCCTGAATATTCGCCGTTTTTGTTGTTTATTATCAACACATCATCACATGAGCCGTTTACAAAATACAAGCTTTGATACTCTTTTTCAACATCAAGCACGTTTCTTGTATACGATACTGCAATAATCTCATTGTCTGTCGATGACTGAGCAATACTGTAGTTTGATTCGGGGTTTTTCGCTGTAAGCTCACCCATCATCAAACAATCACGATGCTTATTCCAAAAATCAAGATAGAATTTCAGCATCTTTTTATGATCATCAGGCAGTTTCTCAATCAATACTGAAATCTGCGGTACACAAAACAGGATATTTATTAATTCCAACGCTGCCGACTGAACTGTATCGTCATAGTTCCACATAAGCATATCAGAATGTACGGCACTCGTTGACGATGTCATTCTTAAATCTATACTTCCAACACGATTATGTAACGGACTCATAGGACAGTCCTCAACACGAAGCATATTACCGTATGTACGCATTATAGGTCCTATATATTTCTGTCTGAACTCTATCATAATATCAGGATTTATCCTGCGTAGCTTTTCCATAACCTCTCTTAAAAGTGCACACACGCCGTCCTCTAAGGATTCATAGTCCATTCTCTCATCAGAAACCGCAGAATGTTCAGTAAGCCTGAATGAATCAATAAAATCAAGCTTTAATCCGTCAAGATTCCAGTCTGTTACCGCCTTTTCATAAACGGACACGAGATATTCTCTGACATCGGGAAATCTTGGATCGAATGTGTAGGCTTTCATATTCTCATCAAGGAGATTTAAAAATTTACCCTGAAATTTATCTTTAATTTTTGAATTTTCTCCGACAAACGGTACAGAATACCACATCATATATTTCATACCTAAATTGTGTATATCCTGTACAAGCTCCTTCATATCAGGAAATCTTTCAGGCTCCCAGTCTCCGCAGGTACTGTAACCGCCACTGCAATCGGTAGTCTGCCAGCCGTCATCAACAATAACGGTTTCCATTCCGTACTCCTTAGCAAGCTTGAGCTCATTTACTAACTCGTCTCTTTTCATATTCTGATGATACGCATACCACGTAGAATACATAGGACGCATAGCGCTATCAGGTACAAATGCAGATTTATATCCGATATCTGCCCATAAATCACTGACACTCCTTATCGCATCATAATATGGAATATCACGTGTATCAAGTATTAATTCCGTTTCATACTCACTCATTGCACCTACACGCTGAGAAAATAATTTTATTACACATTCAATGTTTGCATTACCCTCATTTACTCCTGATGACATTTCAATTGGTGTACGAACGTCTGTCATAGATACCGTAAGAACATTCTGACCTGACTGTGAATAATGGCACATTATTGGTGCTGATTGAGCAGATCGTGACTCATTCTTTCTCGGTGCCCAGCATGGTTTTATACCATTATCAAACCAAGCCTGTGGATGCCATACCGAAATTATATTTTTTCCCGAATATTCCCATTTTATTTTAACAGCTTCAGGTGTAATCTTTTCTCCAAAATTTATCTTTATTTTTATTTTTTTATAATCTTCTTTTTCCTCTGTTAATGACATTCTAATATCATATTTTGTGTCCGATACAAAATGTAGCTCGCCTATTTGTAATTTCATATTTTTATTTCCCCCATTATCCTGATTGCTCATCTCTTTTAATCTGTCTTATGTCCTTGCCGTAGAACAACAATACATTAAACCCTTCAATAAGTCTTGACGAAAAACGCTTTGTATATTTATTTTCCAGCCCTTGAAAGTTAAGGTTTGTATTTATTATCACCTTTTTATTATGCATATCCCGCTCGTTTATAAGGTCAAGCAAGTATGATGGGTTATTCTTTGAATCGGGCTCTGTACCTAAATCGTCAATGATAAGCACATCACAACGGTACAATTGCTCGACACTGTCCGTATTTCGTCCAAATCTCTCGTCCTCTGCAAGCTTAAAAAGCTTTGACGCACGTATATACAAAACCGTATATCCCTTATCAATCAGCCTTCTTGCAATACAGCTTGACATAAATGTCTTGCCAAGTCCCGTATCACCGTAAAAACAGAGGTTGTTTGAACTGCTGCTGAAAGTATCAACATATTCCTCACAAAACGCTTTAATATTTTTCATATTCTCACGCGGAGTATTTTTATATCTGCCTGTTTTTTTATCCTCATAATAATCAAGATTGAATTTCTCGAAACTTTGAGTTTTAAAAAGCTCCTGCATATTCGACTGCTCATACATACAGTCAAGTATCCGCTGATTAAAACACGAACACCGTCCTACACCCTCAATATAACCTGTGTCCGAACATTGACTGCATCTGTATTTGACTTTATCAAAATCAGCATCAATGCCCTCTTTTTCAAGTATCTCTCTGCGGCGCTGTTTGAGAATTTCATATTTATTGTGCAATTCCTCTTTCAGACCTTTCTTATCGGGGTTTTTCAAAATTTCACGAAGCGTATTCTGTCCCAATAAGTTCATTTTCTCATCAATTTCCTTTATTTTCGGAACTTTCTCATAAACTGCCTGAACACGGCTGTCTCTCTTTCGCAGATTTTGAGAACGCAGATTTTCATATTCCTCTATTATCTTTTCCATAGCTTGTGTACTATCCATCACTTTCCACAGCCTTTCTCATTAATTAAATAGAATATTTCGTCTTTTTTTTCTAAAATCTCATCAAATCTTGTTATATATTCGAGCGGATCCTTAAAGTTAAAGACTCTCTCTATTCTGTCGCCTAAAATCACCTTTGACGAGCCACCGCCGCCAAGTGCGATAATAGTCTGTTTTTCCTCCATTATGTTTACGTTATAAACACTCATTGTACCATTTTTTGCATAACCGACATTTTCAAGATTTCCCGAGCTGTTTTTCTGACGATACATATAATACGGCTCATATCCTTCCTCTTTCATACGCTTTTGCGTGTATGAAAGCATAGCGTTCATATCCTCTGCCTTTGCAAGCTCATTTTCCGTATGACGAAACCGTGCCGCACGCTTTATGCATAATGAATGTACCGTTATATTTTCAGGTTCAAGCTCTATAACTTTATTTAAAGAATACTTAAATTCATCTGTCGTCTCATCGGGAAGTCCTGCGATAAGGTCCATATTAATGACATCAAAACCGACGCTTTTCGCCATCTTATATGTATCGTAAATCATATCAACACTGTGACTTCTTCCGATTTTTTTCAATGTTTTATCGTTCATACTCTGGGGGTTAATACTTATTCTGTTTACTCCGTATTTTTTCAGAACATCAAGTTTTTCTTTCGTTATGGTATCAGGTCTGCCTGCCTCTACCGTAAACTCAATAAGTTCCGACAAATCAAAGCAAGAGTATAGTTTTTCCATCACTCTTTTAAAATCTTCACTTGAAAGAGTAGTAGGAGTACCGCCTCCGATGTATACATTTTCAACGTATACGCCCGATTTTTTGACAAGCTCCCCCGTTTTTTCTATCTCCAACAAAAGCTTATCCACAAAATCTGCCATATACTTTCCACTTGTGCGTATATCGGTAGACACAAAGGAACAGTAAACACAGCGAGTCGGACAAAAAGGTATGCCAATATACAAACTTATACTGTTATTTCCGATATTGTCAAGCAGTGCTTTCTCATTATCGGCAACTTTCAGTGCAAGTTCTGTCTTTTCGTCAGATACTTCGTAGACATTTTTAAATATATCACGTATCTCCGTATCGGAAAATCCCTCATCACGAAGCTCCCTTGCATTCTTTGCAGGACGTATTCCGCACATTACTCCCCATGAATAGTTTATTTTCCTGATTTGTAACGCCGCATGGCAAAGTGATTTCGTACAGGACGCAATAAATATCTTTCTTATAAGCTTTTCGCTTTTTCCGCAAATATCAAACTTGAAATTATAATCCTCAAAATATGACTTGCCATTAAAAATAATATGAGTATACGTATTTATATTTTTATTTCGATAGCTGAAATTTTGTGTGATTACCACGTCCTCATCTTCTGAAAAGAAGAGTGATGAAAAAAGATTCATTTCGTATTCGCAGCTATATCCGTTTTGTATTATAAGTATCATAATTTAACGTTAAAATTAAATTTTTTCTCATAACCGACAGTTGTAGAATTTCCATGTCCGGGATGTACACCTGTACTGTCAGGGAGAGTATACAATTTTTCCTTGATTGATTTTTCAAGAGATGCAAAGTCGCCCGTAGGCAAATCCCATCTTCCAACAGTTCTTAAAAATAATGTGTCACCCGAAAACAGTTCATCACCACAAAGATAACAAACACAGCAATCTGTATGGCCAGGTGTATAAATGCACTTAAAAGTCAAAGAATTAAGCTTTAATTCCTCACCATCTTTAAGAACAATATCTGACTTTACATCATTTATTTCATACCCTAAACCGAATGATGACAGGTTTTTACTTACATCACATACATTTTCAGCACCTTTATCACCTGTTACAACAAGAGCGCCTGTTTTTTCCTTAAGCGGATTAACGTTTTCTATATGGTCATAATGACAGTGGGTAAGCAAAATATACTTGACGTTAACATTGTTCTCGTCTATTAATTCATTAATTTTCTCCATTTTACAGCCCGGGTCTATTATAACTCCGTTCCTTGTTGCTTCGTCATAGACGAGATATGTGTTTTCATTATTCTCATTATTAAAAATTGATTTATATATCATTTTTATCTCCGAATTTAATTATAAAGTCTTACGGGAAGCACCATAAATGTGTATCTGTCACTTCCGTCCTCGGGACGGATAAAGCATCCGCTTGTAGGTGCTGAAAATTCCATTATTACATTATCACCGTCACAGGCGTTAAGTGCCTCAAGCATAAATCTGCAGTTAAGACCGATAAGTAAATCTCCGCCCTCCTGCTCAACCGTTACTATATCATTTACGTAACCTTTCACCGTTTTACATGAGATTTCAATTTTATTATATGAAATATTAAGACGTACAGGCATTTTATTATCTGTCTTTGACGATAAGTCGTCATTTATTATAAGATTTGCACGTTCAAGACTATTTACTATACTGTCCTTATCTGCTTTTATCCTGATAGAGTTTGCCGCAGAAAGTATTACTTCGTATTTTAGAAATTCGCCCTCTAAAAGACGTGAATATACCTGGAATGAGCCAAAATCAAACAATATATTTTTATCTGATACTATAATATCTACAAACTTTTCCTCATCGTCTGACAATAGCTGGCTGACCTTGCCTAAAGTTGAACCGGGTACTACAAACTTTTTAGGTATAGTATTATTATCAATGGGCAAATTAATAACAGCAAGTCTGTGTGAGTCGGTAGCAACAACGCTTAGCTTATCCTCTTTAAAGTCGAATAATGCGCCTGTAAGTACAGGTTTTCTCGATTCAAGCACCGAGATAAACGGGAATACTTTTCTTATAATCTGTTTAAGCTCCTTTTCAGATATTTTCGTTCTGTATTCCTCATCAACTATAGGTACATCAGGAAAATCCATTGTCGCCATACCCTGAATATTAAATTTACTATGTTCACATTCTATATCTGTTATGTAATTTTTATTATCCGATGCAATTGTAACCTCACCCTCAGGTAAACGGCGTACTATTTCACCGAATATTTTTGAAGGAAGTGCAATGTCTCCGCCTTCATATACTGCAATTTCCGAGGTATATTCTATACACAGCTCAATGCTGTTTGCTGTAAATACAACGTGGCCGTCCTCTGTTGCATCTATTTTTATACACTCTAAAATAGGATGTGCACTTTTTTGAGATATTGCTTTCTGAACAGTATTTACTATTTCGTTAAGGATTGTTTTTGAACATACAAATTTCATTATTGTTTCTCCTTTTGTTAATAATTTTTTCCTCACACTTCAAATTATGGTTTTTGACATATATATTTATATATAATAATTATTATAATATAGTATTAGTAGTAGGGATGTGGAAAATATGTAAAACCCTTCAAAACGCAGTGGACAAGCCAATTTTTATTCACTTCCTACAGTGAGAAAAAGGTGAATAAAATTGCTAAATTTTCGTGTTAAAAAGAGCAATAATTTTTTTCCATATATTTTCCATACAATTTACACATTTTATCTGATATGAACCTACTCGTTTAGAGTATCGTCATAATGTCTGTAAATCTTTTATTATGTAGTCAATATTTGTTTTAAGAATATGATCTGTTTCGAGATCTCCTTCTATTTTCTGTACGCTGTGAATAACCGTAGTTCTGTCTTTATTTCCGAATGTCTTTCCTATCATACCTGCATTCATATCTGTAAGCTTAGAACAAAGATACATTGCTACCTGGCGAGGAACGACAAGCGTTTTTACACGGCTTTTGCCGATAAGCTCATCTTTTGTAACATCGTAAAATGTCGATACCTTGTCCATAATCTTATCGGGTGTAATTTTAACTATACCGTCTTTAGGAAGTATAGATTCTATAGCATATTTTGTAAGGTCAATATCAATCTCTTTATGGCTTAGCTGGGCTATTGACACAACCTTCAGTAACGCACCCTCAAGCTCACGGACATTTGATTTTATTCTGTCGGCTATGTATTCCAATATTTCCGAGCTGATGTTATAGTGATTAAGCTCCGACTTTTTTTTCAGAATTGCAAGACGTGTTTCATAGTTAGGAACGGTAATATCTATCTGAAGTCCCTGTGAAAAACGTGTTCTTAATCGTTCTTCAAGCGTAACAAGCTCGCTCGGTTTACGGTCACTTGTAAGGACTATCTGTTTATTTAAGCTGTGCAAATCGTTAAATGTGTGGAAAAATTCCTCCTGAAAACCCTCTCTGTTTTGCAAAAACTGAACATCGTCTACCATAAGTACATCGGCATTTCTGTATTTTTTACGGAATTCAGCCATTTTGTAGTTCTTAATACATTCTACAAATTCATTTGTAAAATTCTCTGTTGGTATATACACAACCTTGTAGTCGGGATGTTCCTTTTTTATCCTGTTGCCTATTGCACACATAAGATGTGTTTTGCCAAGTCCTGAATTGCCGTACAAGAACAACGGATTGTATATACGCCCCGGGTTTTCACTTGTGCTTATGGCAGCGGATGCTGCATACTCATTTGATGAGCCTATTACGAAGTTTTCAAATGTATATTTTTCGTTAAGTGTGTAATTTTCATTTCGCGGGTTTGTTGCAGACATAGATATAGTATCTTCGGTCTGTTTTATGTTTTTTAAAAATTCGTCCGTTTCGTCATCGAGAATTATTTGCAACGTTACCTTTTGACCTGTATAGGTTTCTAAAATACCTTCTATTTTATTTTTAAACCGGAACTCTATCATATTTTTATTTATAGAGCTTGGTACAGCAACGGTAAACACAGAATTCTCAAAGGAAACAGCAGTTGCAGGTTTAATGTGGACTACATAGCTAACCTCTGCCTCCACAGCTTTTTTTATAAGCTCCTGCACATCACTCCATATTTTATTGCAGTCCATTGTATCTCCTTATCTATACGTATCTGATATTTTATCACCATATAGTATATCACAAGGAACAGAAAAAATCAAGACTTTTTGTGATGTAAAAGATAGTTATATTCGAGCGTTTGAGGCAAATACACCGTGACAGGCGTAATAAGAATTTATTTGAATATGAAATCATTGACAATCAAAAGAATAAATGGTATAATTAGATGTAGGTGATATTATTGAAAAATGTGTTAATAACAGGCGGTAGCAGA